>NZ_JAYFNG010000012.1:0-13121 GCF_034933565.1 Raineyella sp. | reverse complement strand
GGCCACGAGTCGTGTCACCGCCTGCGAAGGAGTGTCGTGCCCACCGACTTCTGCCCCTGCCAGAGCGGTCGTCCGTACGCGGAGTGCTGCGGCCCGCGTCATGACGGCAGCCGACCGGCCGAGACCGCGGAAGCCCTGATGCGGGCGCGCTACAGCGCGTACGCCCGGGGCGACCTGGCATACGTGGCCCGCACCTGGGCCCCGCGGACCCGGCCGGATGACCTCGCCCCGCAGCCCGACCTGACCTGGCGTCGTCTCGAGGTGCTCGACGTCGTCGACGGCGGACCCGACGCCACCCAGGGCCGGGTGACCTTCGCAGCGCACTACCGGGTGGGCGCCGACCGCGGCACGCTGCGGGAGCACAGCCGGTTCGAACGCGTGGCCGGCGTCTGGTACTACGTCGACGGCTGCTGAGACCGCTCCGGGGACGATCGGGACGTGGCCGGGCCCGACCAAGACGTGACCGGGCCCGGCGACGGGGCCAGCCGGTCGATCAGCCGGCGCAGGTCGGTGATCCGCTCCCCGTCCCCGGCCACCGGGATCCCCGGCGTCTCGAGGATCACGCACCGGATGCCGACCTGCTCGGAGGCGAGGGCGTCGATCGCCCGGTCGCCGACCGCGAGGCAGTCGACCGGGTCGAGGTGGTTGCGCTCCAGCACCGCCCGGTACATCGCCGGGTCCGGCTTGCGCGGGAAACCGTCACCGGGGCAGACGAGGTCGTCCATCGCCAGGCCGGTCGCCGTCAGCAGCGCGGCGGCACTGGTCCGGTCCCGGTTGGTCACGACGAGGTTGAGCCCGCCGATCCGGCGGACGTGATCGATGACGTCACGCGCCCCGGCCATCACCGGCGGGGGAGCGTCGGCCCAGGACCGCTTGAGGTCGGCGTACGCGGCGTCGAGCTCCTCGTGCGGGATGGCGTACCGCTCGGACAGCTCGTCGATCGCCGAGGCGATCGCCCGCCGCGTCATCCGGGCCACGGTCGCCGCCGCCAGGGCGTGTCCGTGACGGGCGGCGACGGCGGCGAGCGTACGGTCCACCGAGGGATAGGTGTCGATCAGCGTGCCGCCCATGTCCCAGATGATGCTGTGAGTTGTCACACGCTCATTCTGGCCTGTCCTAGCATGGACCACAGGTTGTCGCCCGGGACCGGGCTTCGGTGCCTCGGGCTCGCCGTCATCCCAGGAGTCCGTCATGGCTGTGTCGTTCTACACCCGTCGCAGTGTCCTCAGTGCCACCGGACTGGCCGCCGCCGCGGTCGCCGGTTCGTCCCTCCTCGCCGGCTGCAGCACCGCCGCACAGCAGACCGGGGAGGGCGTCCCCACCAGCGAGATCCCGGTGGGCGGTGGCATCGTCCTCACCAAGGGCAAGTACGTCCTCACCCAGCCCACGGCCGGGCAATTCCACGCCTTCACCAACATCTGTGCCCACGCCGGCTGCCAGGTGGCCCGGGTCAAGGACGGCCAGATCCAGTGCGACTGCCACGGCAGCCGCTACTCGATCACCGACGGGCATCCGGTGCACGGTCCGACGGTCCGGGCCCTGGCCGAGTACCCGGTGACCGTGAGTGGCAACAAGCTGTCGGTGCACACCCCGGCGCTCACCACCCCGACCGCGCCCTGGTCGCCCACGACGTCGGCCTCCCCGTCCTCGGGGTCCTCATCCCCGGAGGCGTCGTCCGCCTCGCCGGGTGCCTGACATCAGGCGGCCTCGGCAAGGGGCCGGCTGAATGCGTGCGTACGGGTGTAGCCGGTGGTCAGGTCGGTGATCCGGACCCGGACGATGCCGTTCTCGTCGATGGCGTAGTGCTCCTCGACCATCGGCCCCTGCGTACGCCTCACCGGGATCGCCTCGAGGTCGGTGCCCTCGGCCTGCAGCGCAGGGTCGAACGGGAACACGATCTGCGCGAAGGGGGCGATGTCGCCGCGCGGCTCACCGGACGGATCGACCTCCGTGTACTCCACGAACCGGTACCAGCCGATGTTGTGCGCCGCGCGGTAGCGCCGGGTGATGACCAGGTCGCCGTGGTCCGGGATCGGCTGGTCGCGGCCCAGGATCGGGTCGAAGCTGACGGTGGAGCCCGCGTCCCCCTCACGGAACACGCCGAACCACCGCGACAGCCGGTCGGCCAGCGAGTAGCCCGCCTCGTCGTCGGCGGCGATCGCCAGGCCGATGGCGGTGGACGCGGCCGGGTAGGGGGAGCGGTGCACCCGGCGGCCGAACTCCTCCTTCAGCAGGCGCGGGACCAGCGGCAGCCCCGAGGCACCACCGACCAGGTAGATGCCGGCGATGTCGGCGGCCAGTGGGGCGTCGCCCTCGAGGTCCTCCACCAGCGGCGCCATCGCCCGGAGCGAGGCCTCCACCAACGGGGTCGCCCGGGTGTAGAAGTCCTCGACCTGCACGGTGACCGGCTGGGAGTCGACCTCGACCGGGATCCGCCGCGACTGCGGGAAGAGGTGCTCCTTCGCGTCGCGGCAGTCATCGAGGAGCCTGACGTACGTCGCCAGGTCGATCTCCTCGAGGCGGCGGCCCGCCTCGTCGAGCGCGCAGTCGGCCAGGACGGCATCGAAGTCGTCGCCACCGAGCATGTTGAGGCCGAGCGACCCGACGATCTCGTGGTCGACGCCGTCGACGTTGACCAGCGAGGCGTCGAAGGTGCCGCCGCCGAGGTCGTAGACGATCACCCGGGTCCGCTTGGAGTTGAGTGTCCGGCCCTGCCGGTGGGTGTATTCGAAGCCGGCGGCGGAGGGCTCGTTGATCATCGCGGTGACCGTGATCCCGGCCCGGCGGAAGGCCTCCAGGGTGAGGAACCGCTGGGCGCCGTGGGCATGGGCCGGCACCGCGACCACCGTCGCCTCCGCGGTCGCCGGATCGTACGCGTCGGCGATGCTCGAGGTGGTGGCGAGGGCGTCGCGGACGGCCGTCAGGAAGCCGGTGAGCAGGGTGAGCAGCCCGACCTCACGGTCACCGATGGCGATGGTCGAATCGGCGTTGACGTCACCCGCGCCGAGGGCCCGCTTGAACGAGCGCAGCAGCGGAGCGCCCTGCTCCGCGGCGTCGAGTGCCTCGAAGCCGTAGCGGAACCCGTCACCCACCAGGGCGACGACGGAGGGGAAGTATTCGTGCGGGTCTCCGCTCGGATCGAGGAAGCTGACCACCGGGTAATTACCGCGATCGACACTCGCTGCGGTGGTGCGGGTGGTGCCGAAGTCGATGCCCAAGCGCATGCCTCGACCCTACCAATCCGCGGTGCTCGCCCTGCGGACCGACCGGGCGGGCGTCGCGAGGGACCGGCCACCACCCGGGTGTCCCACAGGAAGCATGTCGTCGGTGTTCCACAGGGAAGCATTTCTTCCCGGCCGGGTGGCGCCCTCCCGGCGGACACGAAAGGGTGGCGGTGGACCTGCACCACTCGTCATGCCCAGGAGGATCCCCGTGTCGGACGCCACTCCCCAGAAGTTCATGCTCTCCAACCACAATCTCGGTCTCGACCTGATGCGCGCCACCGAGGCTGCCGCACTGGCCGCGGCTCGCTGGGCCGGCCGCGGCCAGAAGGAAACCGGTGACGGTGCCGCTGTCGGTGCCATGCGCGAGGTGCTGTCCCACATCCGGATCGACGGCACGATCGTCATCGGCGAGGGCGAGAAGGACGAGGCGCCGATGCTCGCCAACGGCGAGAAGGTGGGCAACGGCGACGGCCCGGCGATGGACATCGCGGTCGACCCGGTGGACGGCACCCGCCTGCTCGCCTGGGGCATGCGCAACTCCATCGCGCTGCTCGCCGGCGCCGAGGGCGGATCGATGTACAACCCCAAGGAGTGCTTCTACATGGAGAAGCTCGCCGTGGGCGCGGACGCGGCCGATGCGATCGACCTCCGGGCCCCGATCGGTGAGAACATCCGCAAGGTCGCCAAGGCCAAGGGCAAGCCGGTCGACCAGATCACCGTCGGCGTGCTCAACCGCGACCGCCACCAGCAGCTGATCGCCGACATCCGCGACGCGGGGGCGGCGACCCGGCTGTTCACCGACGGCGACGTCGCCGCCGCCGTGATGGCCGCCCACCCGGACATGCCGCGTCTCGACATGATGGCCGGCATCGGCGGCAGCCCGGAGGGCGTCGTCACCGCCTGTGCGATGAAGGCGCTGGGCGGCCGGATCCTCGCCCGGTTGTGGCCGACCTCCGATGAGGAGCGGCAGCGTACGCTCGACGCCGGTCACGACCTGGACCGGATCCTCGACACCGGCGACCTGGTGACCAGCGACCAGACGCTCTTCGTCGCCACCGGGATCACCCCCGGCGACCTCGTCGAGGGGGTCAGCTTCCTGCCCGACGGCGGCGCCCGCACCCACTCGATCGTGATGCGCTCCGCCTCCGGCACCATCCGCTACGTGGATGCCTACCACCACCTCGACAAGGTCGAGGAGTACCAGCGCCGCCACGAGGTCGCCGGCATCGACTGGAAGTGACCTCCGGGCCCCCGGACGGGTCCCCGGAACGTCCGGACGAGGGCCCCGGACCGGAACGTCCGGACGAGGGCCGGACGGGAACCGTTCCGGGCAGCGGCCCGGGGCGGTCCCGGACATGATCGACGGGCGGCGGACCCACCGGTTCCGCCGCCTTTCGGCATCCCGGAACGAACCGGCGCCCTGAAACGGACCGGCGCCCCGGAACGGACCGGCGCCCCGGAATGGATCGGAGCGCCGCAGTGTTGACAATGGTGACCGTCCCACCAGACCCCGGAAGGTAGCCGTGTCGGAGACCATGCCGCTCTTCACGTACGAAGCCCACATCGACCCGCGCCAGGTGCGTGCCGACACGCTCGTCGTCACGCTCGGAGGGTTCGTCGACGCCGGGCACACCCAGCGCCTGGTGGACCACCAGGTCCGGGAGGGGCTGGAGAGCCACCGGATCGGCACCTTCGACGCCGACGTCCTGGTCGACCACCGGGCCGAGCGGCCCGGCATCACCTTCGCCGGGGACCGCTTCACCGACTACGAACCGCCGGAGCTGGTGCTCCTGCAGGCCACCGACAGCGCCGGTACGCCCTTCCTGCTGCTGCGTGGCCCGGAGCCGGACTTCCGCTGGGAGGAACTCGCCGCGACGATCGAACGTCTGGTGGACGACCACGAGGTGCGCACCACGGTCTTCGTCCAGGGCATCCCGATGTCCACCCCGCACACCCGCCCGGTGCAGGTCACCCGGTGGGCCTCCCGCCCCGAGCTGATCCCGGGCAACCGGCCGCTCTTCGGCACCATCCGGATGCATGCGTCGTTCCCGTCGATGCTCGCGCTGCGGCTGGGGGAGGCCGGCCACGACGTGATCGGCCTGGCCGCCCACGTGCCGCACTACCTCGCTCCGGGCGACTACCCCGACGCCGCGCTCGCCGTCATCGAGAGCCTGCGGACCACCGCCGGGATCGCCCTGCCGACCGCACCGCTCGAGCTCGTCCGCTCCGCCGTCCGCGCCGAGATCGACGAACAGGTCGCGTCCTCGGAGGAGACCCGGGAGATGGTCGCCGAGCTGGAGCACCAGTACGACCGGTTCATGGCCGAGCACCGGCTGGAGGCCGCGCCGCGGCCCGTCGACCTGCCCAGCGCCGACGAGATCGCCGCCGAGGCGGAGAAGTTCCTCCGCAGCCTGGACGAACCGCCCGCCGGCGACGGACCCTCCACCGGAGACGAGCCCCCGACCGGCGACGAACCGCCGCAGGGCTGATCCGGGAACCACGCCGCACACCCGCCCCCTCCACGTCGCACCTCCGCCTCGCTGTCCCACACCGCGCAGACCCGGGGTGCGGCACAGCGGTGGAGGGAGAAGGTCGTAGGCTGGCCCTGATGAGCACCTCAGTCACCTCCAGCGCCCCGACCACCTCCGAGCTCCTGTCCGGATGGGGACGCACCGCCCCGTCCCGCGCTGACGTGGTGCACCCGTACGACGCCGAGACGGTGATCGAGACGGTCCGCGCCGCTGCTGACCGCCGCGCCGACGGCGGGCGCGGTGTGCTGGCCCGCGGCCTGGGCCGTTCGTACGGTGACGTGGCCCAGAATGCGGGCGGCCTGGTCGTCGACATGACCGGCCTGACGACGATCCACTCGATCGATCCGGACAGCGCCACGGTCGACCTCGACGCCGGCGTCAGCCTCGACGCGCTGATGAGGGCCGCGCTGCCGTACGGCCTGTGGGTCTCGGTGCTGCCCGGCACCCGCCAGGTGACGGTGGGCGGGGCGATCGGCAACGACGTGCACGGCAAGAACCACCACAGTGCCGGGTCGTTCGGCGACCACGTGCTGTGGATGCAGTTGCTCGTCGCCGACGGCCGGGTGCTCGAGCTGACCCCGCAGGGCACCCCCGACGATCCGGACGCCTCGATCTTCTGGGCGACGATCGGCGGTGTCGGGCTGACCGGCATCATCCTGCGGGTCCGCCTCTCGATGACCCGCACCGAGACCGCGTACTTCATCGCCGACGGCGTCGTCACCCACGACCTGGACGAGACGATCGCGGTGCACTCCGACGGCTCGGAATCACGCTACGAGTACTCCAGCGCCTGGTTCGACGCGATCAGTGCCCCGCCGAAGCTCGGCCGGGCCGCGATCTCGCGCGGGTCGCTGGCGAAGCTCGACGAGCTTCCGGCGAAGCTGCGCAAGGACCCGCTGGCCTTCGACGCGCCGACCCTGGTCACCCTGCCGGACGTCTTCCCCAACGGACTGGCGAACAAGTACACCTTCTCGGCGCTGGGCACCGCCTGGTACCTGAAGAGCGGCAACTACACCGGCAAGGTGCAGAACCTCACGCAGTTCTACCACCCCCTCGACCTGTTCGGGGAGTGGAACCGGGCGTACGGCACCGAGGGTTTCCTGCAGTACCAGTTCGTCGTCCCGCCGGCAGCGGTCGAGGAGTTCAAGAGCATCATCGGCGACATCCAACGGTCCGGGCACTACTCCTTCCTGAACGTGTTCAAGCTGTTCGGTGAGGGCAACCGCGCACCGCTCAGCTACCCGATGCGGGGCTGGAACGTCTGCGTCGACTTCCCGATCCGACGCGGGCTGGACACCTTCCTGAACACCCTCGACGCCCGGGTGATGGAGTTCGGCGGCCGGCTCTACACGGCCAAGGACTCGCGCACCGGCGCAGAGAGCTTCCACCGGATGTACCCGCGGATCGAGGCGTGGATCGCCACCCGGCGCCGGGTCGACCCGGACGGGCTGTTCATGTCCGACATGGGCCGGCGCCTCGAGCTGTCCTAGGGCCCGTACGGCTGTCCGGTGCGGTAGGGCGACCCCGGGTCCCCTGTGCAGGTCCCCGCTGCGGCGACTGCCTGGGTGGATCCTGAGGGTTTCCGGCACGACCGACGGGGTGCGGCGTTGTCCCGGCGCGTAGGCTGATGCTGTGCAGGTCACTTCCGAGTCCGACCCGTCCGCGACCTCGCGTCGCACCGCAGCTGACCGTTTCCTGGCGCTGCGGCAGGAGCTGTGGCGGCGTCTGCCGCGCCGACTGGGTCGGATCGTCCCGCCGGACTTCATCGGCTACGCGATCCTCAACCTGTTCACCTTCCTGGTGGACATGGCGGTCCTCACCCTGACGTTCCGGGGCCTGCACGCGCCCTACCCGGTGGCGACCACGATCGGGTACGGCACCGCCCTGGTGCTGTCCTACCTGCTCAACCGGTGGCTGAACTTCCACTCCCGGGCCCCGGTCGGCCCGCAGACCGTACGGTATGCCTTCGTGGTGCTGGTGAACTACTTCGTCCTGCTGCAGGGTGTGGGCACCGGACTGGAGCACCTCGGGGTGCAGTTCCAGCTCTCCCGGCTGATCGCCGCCGTCTGTGAGGGCCTGTGGACGTACGCCGGGATGCGCTGGATCGTCTTCCGCGGCGACACCCGCCCGGTCCGGGCGACGGCGACCGTCGCCTCGGCCCCCGCCGCCCTGGCCGCCGGCGGGGCGCCGGACGGCACCGAGCCCGACCGGGTCAGCCTCCGCAACTGACCGACAGCCGGGGAGGGCGAACGCGATGGAGTACGCGATGTTCCTGCGGGGCATCAACGTCAACGGCGTCCGGGTGCCGATGGGCGAGCTCCGCGACTGCCTGACCGATGCCGGTCTGGAGGGCGTCCGCACCTACCTGCAGACCGGCAACGTGACGTTCAGCTCGGTGGAGCAGGTCCGTACGCTGCAGCCCACGATCGAGGAGGCGCTCACCTCGACCTTCGGATACGAGGCCCACGTACAGCTCCTGTCGCATGCCGAACTGGCGGCGATCGTCGGGGGCTATCCCTTTCCGTCGAGCCCGGACCACCATCGCTACGCGATCCTCTGCGCGACCGACCGGGTGGCCGCCGACCTGGTCGATCTGGCCCAGACCGCCGCCCACGAGCCCGGCGGCGACCGGGAACGGGTGGCCGGTGGCACCGGCGTCGTCTACTGGTCCTGTCCGAAGGGCTCGACCCTCGCCACGCCCTTCGCCAAGGTGCTGGGGCAGCGGCGGTTCCGCGCGACCACGACCAACCGCAACCTGAACACGCTGGAGAAGATGCTCTGAAGCGTTCCGGTCGCTCGTACGGCCCGTCCTACTGCTCGTCGGGCTGTCCGCTCGGGCCGGACGCCCCGTCGGTGCCGGTCACCCCGTCGGTACCGGTCACCTCGTCGGGGTCGGCGTCCTGGGCGGCCGGAACCGGGCGGTCCACCGCTGTCCTGCCCCCGCCGGTGGGGGCCGTCCCGATCGGGGCACGCAGCACGGTCCGCCTGAGCAGCCAGTCGACCAGTGGGCCGAGGACCATGCCGGCCGCGATCGCGATGCCGATACCGATCAGCGCGTTGTCACGGAACCACGCCCCGGCCAGGCTCCCGATCAGCACGCAGTACAGCGCCCACAGCGTCGAGCTCACCACCACGACCTCCATGAAGCGGCGCCGGGAGTAGCCCACCACGCCGCAGACCAGGTTGATCACGATCCGCACGCCCGGGATGAACCGGCCGACGATGATGAACGTCGCGCCCCGGCGGAAGAGCTCCTCGCGGCTCCAGGCGACCGCCGCGGCGATCTTCGGACGCCGCCACAGGCCACTGCCCGACAGCCACCGGGACCTGCCGATCGAGTAGGCGATGTTGTCGCCGCACCAGGCCCCGCCGGCGGACACCAGGAACAGCACCACGAGCAGTGCCGGATGGCTGTGCACCAGCACCGAGGCCATCGAGATGACCACCGACTCACTCGGCACCGCCGGGAACACCGCGTCCCCGAGGATGAGCACCACCAGCAGGGCGTACGCCCACACCGAGGTCGTGGCGCCGAGGATGAACTCGGTGATCTGGTGCAGCATGCGGCCTCGTCCCGGTCAGCAACAGGGTGCCTCCAGTGTTCCACGCCGTGCCGCCCGCCACACCGGCGCCGGTGCGGTCGGCCCCGGCGCCGCCGGTAGGGTCGGGGCATGACTGAGCCGCAGAACGTCAAGCCCGAGGTCGAGCTCCCGCAGGGCCGCCCGCCGGTGAACCTCGAGATCAAGGACCTCGTCGTGGGGGAGGGAGCGACGGCCGCGAAGGGGGACACCGTCCGGGTGCACTACGTCGGCGTGGCCCTGAGCACCGGGCGAGAGTTCGACTCCTCCTGGGAACGCGGTGAGCCGCTCGCGTTCACCCTCGGCGGCCGCCAGGTGATCCGCGGGTGGGACATGGGCGTGAAGGGGATGCGCGTCGGCGGCCGGCGCCGCCTCGTCGTCCCGTCCTTCCTGGCGTACGGCGACCGCGGTGCCGGACCCGACATCCGCCCCGGCGAGACGCTGGTCTTCGTCTGTGACCTGGTCGGGATCGAGCCGCAGGACTGAGCTGCGCCGCGGCCACCCGGTCACCGGGGCCGGCGGATCGGCCGCGCCGCCGCACCCCGTCCGGGCCCACGGTGAGCCGACCGCGGTCCGTCGAGCCGTCCGGGCCAGCACCTACCCTGGGCTGTGAACGTCGTGCCCTGACGCCGAGACCGGAGGACCCCGTGGAGATCGCTGTGATCATCTTCGCCGTGATGGCGGCCGTGCTGGTGATCGGTGGCGTGGGGTGGCTCGGCATCGTCGTGCACCGGGCGCGGGTGACCGCCGTGGCACGGCGGTCCCTGACGATCGGGCAGCAGACCACCACCCCGGCCGAGGTGTTCTGGCGGGCCCGGGAGCTGAGTGAGTCCCCGCACGTCCGGGCCATCGCCGCCCCCGCCATCACCTCTCCCGACGAAGCGATCCTGGCGATCCAGGAGACCGTGGCGGCGCTCCCGCCGGCGCATCGGGAGGAGGCCCGCCAGACCCAGGCGGCCCTGGATGTCGCCCGGGCCGCCCGCTCCGCGGCGACCCACGGGTTGGAGCAGGCGCGTGAGGGCGACTCCGTCCGGCTCGCCGCGGGGGTCTCGGAAGGGCTGCTGACCGCCCTGTCGACCACCGCCCTGCCCGGGCACCCGGCGATCGCCGGCAGACTGGAGGCCGGCCGCCCGGGAGCCTCCCGAGGGGGCGGGGTGGCCCGCAGCCAGGCCGATGAGTTCGCCAGTGCCGCTTCGGCGGCCGTCGACCGCTTCCTCGGGCACGTGCCCGTCCTGTCCTCCTGGGGGATGGACCCCGAGGCGATCGCGGGGGCGGTCGGTTCCCGGCTCGGCTCGGTGGCCCGCGACCTGATGGGCACCTTCGGCGTCCCGACCGCCCGCACCGACCAGGGCTCGGGTCCGGAGGGTCGCCGGCTGCTCGACGCGATGGACGAACTGGGCCAGCAGGTCTCGCCGGCCTACCTCCATCAACTGGTCACCCGCAGTGACGATGCGCTGCAGAGCGTCACCGCCAGTCTGGTCCGGCTCGAGCGCGAGTTCCGTCCGTCCTCCCGCCGGGAACGCTGGCGGCGGGCGTACTGGCCCAGCGTCGGCGACGTCGTCGCGCAGGAGGCGCTCCGCCACGGCCGCCGGGTGCTGGTCGAGGAGAACGAGACCCACCGCGCGCTGGTCGAGGCGGTCCGGTCGATGGAGCAGGCCGAGACGAAGGTACGTGGCACCGCCTGGGCCCTGGTCCAGCGTGACGTCGCCCCGGGCACGTTCGTCGGCCCGGATCTGTCGGCGTACGCCGGCCGGCTGGAGTCCTACCTCGACGAAACAGGACGCCGCCGCTCCCGCTGACCCGGGCCGGCCGCCCCACGTCCCGCGGACCCATGCTCGAGTTCACCCGTACTCGGGTTCACCCAGGCTCGAGCCGACCCACGGCCCCGGCAGCGGGGCCCGGCGGGTCAGTCCCGGCCGTAGATCCGGAAGAAGTTGCGCAGGATCCGCCGGGCGTGCGGGACGGGGGAGCGCCGGGCCAGGTCCTTGAGCCCCTCGGACTCGTGCGGGTGGAAGTAGCCGTTGTGCTTGTACTCCTCGATCCGCCGGGACAGACCGTCGGCATCGAGCTCGGGGTGGAACTGGGTGGCGTAGAGGTTCTGCTTGATCCGGAACATCTGCACCGGGCAGGGATCGGACGTCGCCAGCAGCACCGCACCGGGCGGGAGCTCACGGACCGCCTCCTTGTGCCCCACGAACGCGTCGAAGCGGGTCGGCAGGCCGGCGCACACCGGGTCCCGGCGCCCGGCCAGGGTGAGCTCGACGGACACCGGCCCGACCGGTTCGCCGTACGTACGATCCACCACCGCGCCCTCGTGGGTGCCGAGCGTGCCGACGCCGTAGCAGGCACCCAGGAGGGGGACGTCGTTCTCCACGACCACATCCATCACCCGGGCGAGCTCGGCCTCGACCTCCAGCTGGAGCGCGGACTTGCACTCGACCGGATCGGAGGAGTTGAACGGGCTGCCGCCCAGCACGAGTCCGGACCAGGCCTCCGGGTCGAAGTCCCCGAGCGGTTCGCGATCGATCCGGA
Organism: Raineyella sp.; assembly: GCF_034933565.1. NCBI lineage: Bacteria > Bacillati > Actinomycetota > Actinomycetes > Propionibacteriales > Propionibacteriaceae > Raineyella > Raineyella sp. Next base: position 1,256 of record NZ_JAYFNG010000012.1, on the reverse strand, counting down.
CCCGGACCAGCTGATCGGCCTCCAACCCGCCGAGCCGCTGGAAGGCGGCGAACTCGTCATCGGCGATGGCATCCTCGGCACGGGTCGCCAGCAGGAGGAAGGGGCGCATGACGGTAGTCTGCCGCGTCGGGCAAGGAGACGGCGGTCCGCTCCACTCCATGACATGCCCCCGCCGACGGGCCTGCGCGCTCCAGCGGCGTACGTCCCTCCGTCGGCCCGGCCGATCGGCGGGCCGGGCCGGCACACGGGGACGGTCGGTGCCCGTGACCACCGGGTCACTACGATGCAGTGGTGCACCACACGGTGTCCGATGACCGCCGGGAGGAAGGGAGACGGCCATGGAGACGCTGGGGGCGATCCTCTCCCACGCCGCGGCGGGCTGGCTGGACGCCCTCGCCCTCCGCCTCGACGTCGCGCAGGCCTCGGGGGGCCTGATCGGCCACACGGCGGCGATCCTGGTCGCGGTGAGCGCCTGTGTCTCGATCCTGGTCGGGCGCTCGGTCGTCCTGGCCGTCAACCGGATGCGCCGTGGCGGCATGGTGTTCGTGATGGTCCTCAACTTCGTCACCCTGGTGCTGACGTACGCCCTCCTCGGTCTCCTGGTCTGGGTGGCCGGCACCCTGGTGATCGGTGTCCGGGTGCCGACCGAGGAGGTCGTCTGGGCGGTGCTGTGGGCGTGTTCACCGCTGGTCCTCGGTTTCGCGATCGCCATCCCGGTGCTGGGCACCGCGATCGACCGTGCGCTGTCGCTGTGGTCCCTGCTGATCCTGTGGAGCATCATCGGGGACCTCTACGCCACCTCCCTGTTGGTCAGCGGGGCCATCGCCCTGGCCACCTTCCTCGCGGTGTGGCTGCTGTCCGCGGTCTACACCCCGCTGCTGGCACGGGCGCGTGACCTGCTGTGGCGCCGGGCCACCGGCCGGCCGCTGTACGACTCGGCGCGCTATCTGCTGGAACAGGCCGGGATCGAGGGCAGCGAGGCCGATCTGGACGGGGCGGCCTGGCTGGTCGAGCCCGACCGCAGCCGACGGGGAAGGCACCGATGATCACCGACGCCCTGCTGGCCGCCCTGCTGGTGCTGTTGTTCTTCGCCCTGCTCGCCCCCAACGAGTCGATGCGCTGGTGGGCGACCCAGAGCCGCGCCGAGGCCGAGCGTCGCGCCGAGCGGGTGCATGACCTGATCGCCGCCGAGAAGGGCGGCCGGGACGCCCGCACCAGCTACATCGTCTACATCTCCGGGGTGGGCGCGTTCGAGC
>NZ_JAYFNG010000011.1:0-190345 GCF_034933565.1 Raineyella sp. | reverse complement strand
CCGGCCTCCCCTCAACGAAGGTCCCGGGCCGAAGCCCGGGCGAGATCGCGTTGGGGGAGTCGGACCGGAGGACGACTTCCCCTCAACGAAGGTCCCGGGCCGAAGCCCGGGAGAGCTTGACGGCGAGCTGCAGCTTGCCGTGGTCCATCCGCCCTCAACGAAGGTCCCGGGCCGAAGCCCGGGAGAGGGGCCAGGCGCGCCCCGCTGAAGTCGCGGAGCTTCATCCCTCAACGAAGGTCCCGGGCCGAAGCCCGGGAGAGGCCCGGGTGTGGCGTGTCGTCGACACCATCCCCCTCCCTCAACGAAGGTCCCGGGCCGAAGCCCGGGAGAGGACCGTCGACTTCGGGCGAGACCCGGGCCAGACGGCCCTCAACGAAGGTCCCGGGCCGAAGCCCGGGAGAGGTGTTCTTCCACGACGACGTCGACATGGCCGCCATCCCTCAACGAAGGTCCCGGGCCGAAGCCCGGGAGAGCCCCTGGACGGTCTTCGCCGTGGGGGAGGGCCCGGTGACCCCTCAACGAAGGTCCCGGGCCGAAGCCCGGGAGAGCAGGGGACGGGCACCGTCCGCCCATCGGGGTAGATCCCTCAACGAAGGTCCCGGGCCGAAGCCCGGGAGAGTCCGCAAGGGCGACCGGAACACCCAAGGCGCCGGCCCTCAACGAAGGTCCCGGGCCGAAGCCCGGGAGAGAGCCGCGTGTTGGGGGCGACCACTCCCCCGTTGACACGCCCTCAACGAAGGTCCCGGGCCGAAGCCCGGGAGAGCCGCTGGTAGCGAGATCGACATCAGCCTCCTCCGCCCTCAACGAAGGTCCCGGGCCGAAGCCCGGGAGAGCCGAGGACGTGCAGGTACCAGCGGACGTGGGTCAACCCTCAACGAAGGTCCCGGGCCGAAGCCCGGGAGAGGAGGGGGTGCTCGGAGTGAGCTTGCCGAGGATGAGGCCCTCAACGAAGGTCCCGGGCCGAAGCCCGGGAGAGGGCCGCGCGGGCCGCAGTCCGGGACGACGCTATCTGCCCTCAACGAAGGTCCCGGGCCGAAGCCCGGGAGAGGGCCGGCCCGGCCGAGCCCCCCATCGAACGGGGCGCCCCCCTCAACGAAGGTCCCGGGCCGAAGCCCGGGAGAGTTCATCTTTCTCCTGGTTCGCTGTTGGCTCCTGCCCTCAACGAAGGTCCCGGGCCGAAGCCCGGGAGAGCCGGAACGGGATCCACCCGTCGAGCCACACCTCAGCCCCCTCAACGAAGGTCCCGGGCCGAAGCCCGGGAGAGCGGCGAAGTTGCCGACCTGACCCGGCGGGGCGCTCTTCTCCCCTCAACGAAGGTCCCGGGCCGAAGCCCGGGAGAGAGTCGGTTGCCTTGGCGTGGACTAGCGCACGGAGCCCTCAACGAAGGTCCCGGGCCGAAGCCCGGGAGAGTGACGCCCAAATCATGGCACGTCGACTAGGGGGGATGCTGACCGACGCGAGCGGTGATATCGACTTGGAACAGGCGAGCCTTTGTTGCATCTGAGTCGAACCTGACCGTTCGCTGATCACCAGTCCTGATGCGGGCGCCAGACTCGCGAGCGGCGCGCCATGTTCTCGTGGCCACCAGCTGCTCGCGCCGCAATGGTGTCGTGGCAGGGGCCCTCGATGCCCGCTACGTGGGATTGGGCAAGGAGGCGGATCATGATCGAGACGTCGGCGCGCGTGCGGTTCTGTGACATCAAGCCGTACGAGGCTCCTACGTCTGGCCGAGTTGTGCGGGCCACATGACCGCCGGGCTGAGGAGACCGCCCAGTCACCCCTGCCCCTCTCAGCTCATAGAATCTCAAGCCCGCACCGACATCGCCGGGCTGAGGAGACCACCCAACAGTCCGGCCGCGGTCCGACCGAGGATCGAGGCTTCCGCTGACGCGCCCAGGTCCGCCGATCGGACGAAGCCCACGGGGTCCTTCTCGGCCAGGTCGAAGGGATGGTCGGTCCCGAGCAGCACCTGGCCGGCGCCCACGGTGTCGACGAGGTGACGCAGCGCCTCGGGGGCGAACACGGCGGTGTCGTAGTACAGCCGGTCGAAGAGCTGGGACGGCGGCACCGAGGTCGTGTGCGCGACCCGCTTGCGTTCCCAGCCCATGTCCAGACGGCCCCGCAGGTCGCCGAGACAGCCCCCGCCGTGCGCGAGGCACAGCACCAGCGGCGTACGTTCCAGAACGCCACCGAACGCGAGGCGAGCGGTCGCGATCGCCGTCTCCATCGGGTACCCGACGAGCTGGGGGAACCAGAAGTCGCCGAGCCGGTCGGGGTCCGGCACGCCGGAGGGGTGCAGGAAGGTGAACGTCCTCCGTTCGCTGAGCAGGCTCCACAGGGGATCGTTGACCGAGGCGTCCAGGTCACGGCCGCCGCCCCTCGAGCCGATCGCGATGCCGGCGAAGCCGAGCTCGTCCAGGCAGCGGCGTGCCTCGTCCGCCGCCCCTGGCCAGCCCAGCGGCACCGCCCCGAGCGGTCGCAGCCGCTCGGGGGCCGTCGCGCAGTAGTCGGCGAGCGCGTCGTTGCCGCGTCGGACCACCTCCGCGACCAGGGCCGGATCGTCACAGGTGGTGGCGAACAGGAACGGCGGCAGCGAGACGAGCCCCATGTCGACGCCGGCGTTGTCCATCTCCCAGAGGCGTTCTGCCGGGTCGTGCATGGAGCGGGCGAGCGGCAGCGGGGCACCCGGGCCGACGCCGGAGATCCTCGGGTCGAGCACGACGATGTTGTCGTCCGTACGCGACAGGTCCGCCAGCCCCCGGTCCGCCAGCCAGCGCAGCACCGGCATCGGCATCGCGTGCGCGTGGACGTCGATCACCGGGGCATCGATCACGGCGACAGGGGGCTCCTGGCCCGGGGCCGCCTGCCCCGGGGTCACCGGGGTACGGGTCACCCGGTCGGGGGCCGCTGGCTCGGGGGTCGGCGGGGCGGTGGCGTCCGTGTCGATCACGGGGTCGGTCATGATGGTCCTCTCGGGTTCCCGTTCAGGGGACGAAGATGCTGGCGGGAGCCTCGACGGCCTCCCGGCCGGCCGGCTCGTGCAGGACGACGCCCATGCCGTTGATCCACTCGCTGATCGGTTCGTACGCCAGTGCGGTCGTCCGCGAGCCCTGCATCGCGCCGGCGCAGGCGGCCCAGGCGCGGACCTCGCCGGTGCCGTTGCCGGCGATCATCAGCTCGTCGTTGTCGATGTCGAGCAGCTCGGGCGGGCAGCCGAGCTCCAGTTGGCGCAGGAACCACAGGTCGAAGTCCTCGTCGATGTCGCCGACGCGCGGCTCGCCGACGAAGTGCGACAGCCCACCGGCGCCCATCAGCACGACCCGGTCCAGACCGGCGTACGCACGGATCGCCTCGCCGACCGCGGCGCCGAAGTCGTACGCCTGGCGCAGCGTCATGAGGGGCGGGGTGGTGCAGTTCATCACGATCGGCACCAGCGGCAGGTCCATCGCGGGGGAGAGCTCGTGGTAGACGGTCATGAAGCCGTGGTCCACCGTCAGCCGGCTGGCGAGGGAGGGCTGGAAGCCGCGCCGGACGGTGCCGGCCAGGATCGCGCTCCCCAGACCGGGGTCCCCGGGGACGAGCGTGCGCGGGATGCCCAGCCACTTCTCCACCGGGCCGAGATGGGACTCGCCGAGGCCGACGCTGAGCTGGGGCAGGTTGTCGAGGAAGAAATTGGTGAAGTGCTCCCCGGACATGAGCACCACCGCCTGGGCCCCGGCCTCGTGGACCCGGCCACGTACGTAGCCCATCGCGGCGAAGAAGCGCTCCCGCATCTCCGGCGGGGCCGATGCGGGGTCGGCGGACATCATCGGGGCGTGGGAGGCCGAGCAGGCCAGCACGATCTCGGCCATCATGCCTCCCGTACGGCGCCGCTGAGGTGGAACCGGCCGTCGGCCCCCAGGCGTCCGTCGGTGCGGGAGCCGTACCCGCGCCAGCGCGGGTGGCCGGTGACGGCGTCGGAGCCGGCGGGGAAGAGGACGCGGTAGTCCGCCCGCTTCCATCCGTTCGCCCGGCAGTACGCGTTGATCAGCACGGGGTGGACGCCGCGGGCGTAGAAGGCCGCCACGTCGCCGGCCCTCAGCGCAGCGCGTTCCTCGGCGGTGAGCTCGTAGCCGGTGACCGCCACGTCGTCGGGGCGCCGGGTGTCCGCCGGATCCTCGAGCCGGCGCAGGTGGTCGAAGATGGCCTGCTGCATCTGGTAGCTGCTCATCGGGTCGCCCCCACGCTCTCGGGCGCCGTGAGGGTGCCCGTTCCGGTCGCCGGCTCCTCCGGCCCCAGCAGATCGTACGGCCAGCCGGTGTAGCACTCGGCGAGGTACTTCATCGAGTCCGGCGACGACGTCACCGACATCAGCTCGCCGAGCTGGCGCTTCTCGGTGAAGCTGTTGGCGTCGGTGTGGGTGTGCAGCATCTGGGTCATCCAGTAGCTGAAGTTCTGCGCCTTCCAGATCCGCTTGGCCGCCCGCTCGCCGTACGTGTCGAGGGCGGAGCGGTCACCCGTCCGGGCCCACCGGACCAGCGCCGGGGCGAGCAGCGCGACATCCGCGAAGGCCAGGTTGAGGCCCTTGGCGCCGGTCGGCGGGACGGTGTGGGCGGCGTCGCCGGCGAGGAAGAGATTGGCGTGCTGCATCGGCTCCTGGACGAACGAGCGGAACTGGAGCACGGTCTTCTCGATGATCTCGCCGCGCTGCAGCCGGAAGCCGTCGGGGCCGTCGAGGATCTCGTCGAAGCGGTCCCAGATCTGCTCGTCGGTCCAGTCCGCTGCCTTCGTGGACGGGTCGCACTGGAAGTACATCCGCTGGATCTCGGGGGTGCGCTGGCTGATCAGCGCGAAGCCGGACTCGCCGTGGCAGTAGATCAGCTCGTCGGCCTGGAACGGGGTCCTCGCCAGGATGCCGAACCAGGCGAACGGGTAGGTCATCGTGTGCTTGACCCGGCCGGGCACCAGGTCGCGGCACTTCGACCGGGAACCGTCGGCGCCGACGACGATCCGGCACTCGATCCGCTTCGGCGTGCCGTCGGCATCGGTGAAGTCGATCGTCGGCCGGTCGGACTCGATGCCCTCGACGGTGACGTCCGAGACGCCGAACCGTACGTCGCCGCCGTCGCGCTCCCGGGTGGCCGCGAGGTCGAGGAACGCATCGTTCTGGGGGTAGAGCCAGACGGTCCGGCCGACGAGCTTCTTGAAGTCGAGATGGTGGTTCTCGCCGTTGAAGCGCAGGTAGATGCCGGCGTGCTCATAGCCTTCGGTGGGGATCCGGCTGATCGCGCCGGTCTCGGTGAGCATCCGTACGCTGCCGGCCTCGAGGATGCCGGCCCGGTGGGTGGTGGCGATGGTGTCGTGCGGACGGTTGTCGATCACGACGTTGTCGACGCCCTCGCGGGCGAGCAGGTGGGACAGCATCAGGCCGGCGGGGCCGCCACCGACGATGCCGACCGTGGTGCCGACGATCTCACGATCCTGGGCGTGCGCAGTCATGGTGTGCTCGGTCATGGTGTGCTCCTGGAAGGTGGTGGCGGGTCAGCGGCCGGTGGCCGGGCGGTCGTCGGTGAAGAGGCTGTTGTCGCGGTCGTCGACAGCGGCGTTGCTGCCGTGGTCATCGGGGGTGGCGCTGCTGTCGAGTGTGCTCCTGTCGGCGGCGTGGTGACCGAGCGGGGCGGGCGGGTCGGCCGGCACGGTGAGGAGGGCCACCAGGCCGAGCACGGCCACGACGGCGAAGAACCAGAAGCCCCATGGGTGGCCCAGCCCGTTGGCGACCAGTGCGCCGGTGACCATCGGGCCGGCGATCGAGCCGAGCCGGCCGATGCCGGAGGTCAGGCCCATCGCGGTGCCGCGGATGTCCGAGGGGTAGAGGTGGGCGACCAGGGCGTAGATCAGCGTCATCGCCGAGAAGACGAAGACACCGGTGACGAAGACCACCGCGTTGAGGGCGAGGGTGTGGGTGAACCTGATGCTCAGCAGGGCCAGGAAGACGGCGCTCAGCGCGAACCAGACGAGGGCGGAGGGCCGGATGCCCTTGGTGTCGGCGATCCAGCCGGCGAGCAGCAGCCCGACCACGGCGCCGACGTTCATCACGAAGAGCATCACCAGGGAGCTGTCCAGCGAGTACCCGGCCGACTTCATGATCTGCGGGAGCCAGGTGAGCAGGCCGTAGACGAGGAGCAGGCCCATGAAGGCGCCCACCCAGGTGCCGATGCTGGCCCGCCGGTAGGGGCGGCTGAGCAGCGCGGACAGCGGGAGCTTCTCGGCGCCGGAGTGCTGGGGGCGCGAGTCGGGCAGGGCGAAGAACTGGAGCACGGCGAGCACGAGGCCCAGACCGCCACCGACGTAGAACAGCAGCGTCCACTGGTGACCGCTGGCGAGGGCGAAGAGGGAGGCGAGGACGGCACCCAGGTGGTAGCCGGTCATGGTGACGGTGGTCGCCTTCGCCTTGTGCTTCGGTGGGGTCACCTCGCTCATGATCGTCAGGGCCACCGGCTGCACGGCGCCGAGGCCGACACCGGCGACGAACCGCAGGATCGTGAACATCGCCACGCTGGTGGCCAGCGGCTGGAGCAGGGTGAAGACCGAGAACAGCAGCACGGAGCCGATCACGGCGACCCGGCGGCCGAGACGGTCGGAGATCGGGCCGACCAGGCTGGCGCCGACCCCGACGCCGACCAGGGACATCGTGGCCAGCAGGGTCGCGGAGCTCGGGGTGAAGCCCAGGTGCTCGGTGCCCAGCAGGGCGGGGATCACCGCGCCGAGCGTCACGAGGTCGAATCCCTCGAGGATGACGCTGCTCCAGCACAGTGCGGCGGTGAGCACCTGCGCGCCCGACGTCCGCGGGCCGGCGTGCTCGTCGACCGAGGTCTGGGTGAGGGGGGTCATGGTTCGTGTTCTCCTCGTCGTTGAGGTCCGTCTCCGGAGTCGGGGGTCCTCCGGATGCCATGAGGCTAAGTGACCTGCATCACCCAAAGCGAATAGATGTTGAATGATTGGCATATAGATATCCTCTATGTGTGGCGGAGGATCTGAACTCGTTGCGTACGCTGCTCGTGCTGTACGAGACGCGGAGCGTGACCGCGTCCGCGGAGCGGCTGCACGTGTCCCAGCCCACCGTGAGCTACACGCTCGGGAGGTTGCGGCGCCGGTTCGGTGACGAGCTGTTCCGGCGGGCGGGCAACACCCTGGTCCCGACCAGCCGTGCGGCGGCACTGTACGACGCGCTGCGGGAGCCGCTGTCGACGATCGATTCCGTCACGGCCGCGGCAGCGGGTGAGTTCGACCCGGCGGCACTGCGCGGGGAGTTCGTCCTCTCGCTGTCGTCGATGGGCGAGATCTCCTGGCTGCCGACGATCGTCGGCGCGGTGGAGCGCCGGGCTCCCGGGGTGCGGCTGCGGGTCACGCCGCTCGACGTCGGTACGGTGGAAGAGGGGCTCGTCCGTGGCGTGGTCGACCTGGCCATCACCATGACCGTGCTGCGCAGCGAGCGGCTCTGGCGAGAACCTTTCTACGACGTCGAGTACGTCGCGGTCACCGGCGCCCGGTATCCGCTCGAGCCCGGTCAGCAGGGCCTGCAGTCGCGGCGCTTCGTCGAGGTCACCGGCACCGGAGGCCACGTGTTCCTGCGCGAGGCGCTGCACGAGCACGGGCTGGCCGAGCGGGTCTTCCTGGTCGTCGACGGATACGCGGCGGTGCCCCATGCGCTGGAGAGCACCGACCTGGTCGCGCTGCTTCCGCGCTACTTCGCGGAGACCTTCAAGCGGCGCCACGATCTGGCCATCCGGGCCCTGCCCTGGCCGGTGCCGAGCCCGCCCACCGCGGTCTACTCCCGGATCGGCTCCACGCTGTCACGTGGCCAGGCCTGGTTGCGTGGTGTCGCGCTGGAGGCACTGCGCACCGATCTGCCGACCTACCCCCGGCTCAAGGGCTGAGCCGGTCCGTCGAGAGTCGGCGGGACCAACAGCGCCGACCGTTAGCCGGTCCAGCCGGTGGCCGCCGCAGCGTCGGTCGACGGCGCCGACGCCCGGCCGGTCCGATCGTCAGGGCCAGCCGTCGTCGGCGTCCGGGTCGGGCGCCTCGCCGCCGCAGCAGTGCGGCACTTCCTGGCGTAGCAGCTGGATCGCCCGGCTGACCTTGTCGAGGAACGCCGGCGACGGGTCCACCACGTAGTGGTGCGGGTGGCTCGACCAGACCGCCAGGATGCGCTCGTCGATGGCCATCGCGTCCTCGGCCGATTCGACCCGCAGCGGGTTGAGCCGGTTGTAGCCCTGCGCCGCGGTGGGCGTACGCAGGTGGATCACCGCGTCGTAGCGGGAGAGCTCCTGTTGCAGGGTGGTGCCGACCGAGGCCCAGTATTCCTCGGGGCTGCCCGGCCAGTACGCGGCGCCGTCGACGGTGCCCCGGTCGCACAGCAGGATCGCCGGCTCATGGCTGTCGCCGACCGACTCCAGCTCGCGTTGCACGTAGTAGATCGCCCGTTGCCCGGCCTGCCGGGCGATCAGCGAGCCGTCGCGTGGGAAGCCACCACCGAACACCACCCCGGCCGCCTCCTGCACCACCACCACGTGACGGCAGAAGCTCTGCCGGGCGAGCTCGAGGAAGGCCGTCTTGCCCGCGCCCGGTCCGCCGGTGACCGCCACCCGGCGGGTCTCGTGGGAGCCGGTGCAGCCGCAGTCCGTCATGATGCGTCCTCCGTTCCGGGGCGGGGCCGCTCCCCAGGCTGTCGGGCGGGGGGTGCATCCTCTGGCTGTCCGGGATGGGGAAGATCCTCTGGCCGTCCGGGATGGGGATCCGCTGGCCGTCCGGGGTGGGGCGCGTCTCCTGGCTGTCGGGGACGGGGCGCGTCCGTCGGCTGTCCGCCCGCGAGGCAGTGGTCCCCGAAGCCGGCCGGCGGGACGTCGAGCGCCTGGGCGAGCCGGGCCCAGTGGTTCACCGCCGCGATCGCCGACGCCAGCTCCACGAGCCGGCGTTCGCCGAAGGTGGCCGCCATCGCGTCGCGGATCTCGTCGTCGATGTCGATCGGAGTGGCCGACATCCCCCGGGCGTACGCGATCACCAGCAGCTCGTCGGGGCTGAAGCCGTCCGCCGCCGAGGCCCGCCCGTCGCGCAGCGCGTACACCTCCTCGTCGCTGATCCCGGCCCGGCGGTGCCCGCTGGCGTTCATGTCGAGGCAGAACGCGCAGTTCACCGTCAGTGAGGCGGTCAGCCGGGCGAGCTTGAGCGTACGTTCCGGCAGTCCCGGGCCCGGGACGGGAGTGGTGGCCTCGAGCAGGCCCGCGCCGATCGCCACCCGCGGCGACCAGGCCAGCAGTCGCGCGATGGTCAGCCGGCGGCCGACGATCCGCTCGGAGACGGCCACGCCCAGCCGCATCAGCGGGTTGCGCAGCCGTGGCTCGGCGATCACGGGCGTCACGGGACGCCGCCGCTGGGCTCGTGCTCGGCCCGGCCGCTGGGCTCGTGCCCGGCCGCATCCCGGCGGCTGCGCTCGGCTCGGCTGCCGGGTCTCCGGTCGTGCTCCCGGCCGGCGTCGCTGTCAGATCCGTGCCCGGCCCGGCCGTGGTGCCCGGGCTCGGGGTCGCGCCGGCCGCCGTGACCCGGCACGCCCAGCCAGCGCGGGACGCGCCGACGGTAGTCCTCGTACGTCTCGCCGAAGAGGTCCTGCAGGGCGCGCTCCTCGGGCAGGATCTGGACCGCCGTGAGGATCCCGGCGAGCGCCGCCACCGGGGCGACCGCGCGGACCGAGCCGAGCCAGGCCGCGTTGGTCACCAGTGCCCCGGTGAGCGAGAGGTACATCGGGTTGCGGGTGAAGCGGTAGACCCGCTCGGTGACCAGCGTGCTGGCGTGTTCCGGGGTGCCGGGGTGGACCGTCGTGCCGCGGCGGATGAACTCGCTGACCGCGGCGATGCCGAGCACGGCACTGGCCGTGCCCACCGTGCCCGCCACGAGGAAGCGCGCCGGGCCCGGCCGGCGGCGGTAGTCCGGCCGGCCCGCGAGCAGCCACTGGACCACTCCGAGGCCCAGTGTCCACGCCGGCGGCGGGATGCGCGTGTCGAGCGGCGTTGCCATGACGGGAGCCTAGTCGCGAGTGTCCCGCGACAGGAGCGGTTCGGGGTGTCGATACTGTGCTCATGGACATCGTGCACGGGCAGGCGCGGGTGAACTCACGGGCGGAGGCGCTCGCCGAGGGCAGGGCCGCGCGGCGACGGTTGCCCCGCAAGGGCCTGGCCCGCAGCGTCCCGCACGGGCGCGACCCGATCGCCATCCTGGAGGAGCAGAACGCCATCCGGCTCCAGGACCTCATCCCGCTGCGTACGGAGCGGATGCTCGCCAGCCCGTTCGCGTTCTATCGGGGCACCGCGGCGCTGATGGCCGCCGACCTCGGCGAGGACCCGCACACCGGTCTGATCGTGGCGTCCTGCGGGGACGCCCACCTCAGCAACTTCGGCTTCTTCGCCTCCCCGGAGCGGCGCCTGGTCTTCGATCTCAACGACTTCGACGAGGCCGGCGTCGCGCCCTGGGAGTGGGACGTCAAGCGGCTGGCGACCAGTGTCGTCGTCGGCGGGGTGGACGCCGGCTACGACGAGGCCGCGATCCGCGCCATCACCACCGACACGGTCCGCACCTACCAGCGCTCGATGGCCTCGCTGCTGGCCATGTCGCCGGTCGCCCGCTACTTCCTGCACGGCAACATCGACAACTCCCGCGCCGCCCTGGACGACAGATCCCGCGGGGCGCTCGACGCCGCCCTGGCCCGGGCCCAGAAGCGTACGTCCGAGCGGGCCGTCCGGCGCACCACCGAGGTCGGGGCGGGTGGCGTCCGCCGGTTCGTCGAGGAACCACCGCGGATGACCCACATGGCCGTCGAGCAGGACGAGATGCTGCGCCTCTACGCGGAGTACCGCGCCGGCGTCGGGGTCGACCTGAGCCTGGTGCTGTCGCAGTACGCGCCGGTCGACGTCGTCCGCCGCGTCGTCGGGGTGGGCAGCGTCGGCACCCGCTGCTTCCTGGTGCTGCTGGAGGGGGCCGATGGCGACACCCTCCTGCTGCAGGTCAAGGAGGCGACGGAGACGGTCCTCAACCGCTACGGCGGGATGACCTTCCCCGACGCGGTCGTCGAGCGTTTCGGGGCGTACGGCGACGGCCACCGGGTCGTGGCGCTGCAGCGCGTCCTGCAGGTGGTGTCCGATCCGTTCCTGGGGCACTTCCGACTCGACGGCCGCGACTACTACGTACGCCAGTTCCACGACATGAAGGGCTCGATGGAGCTCGACGGCCTCGGACCGGAGGCCTTCGGGGCGTACGCCGCCACCTGCGCCACCATGCTGGCCCGGGCCCACGCCCAGAGCCCCGGCTTCGCCCGGATCGTCGGCTACCTGGGGCGGAACTCGGCGGCCGCGGACGCCATCGTCGACTGGTCCTTCGACTACGCCGAACAGTCCCTGCGGGACTTCCGGGCGTTCCGCGACGCGGTGGCCACCGGTCGGCTCCCGTCCCCGCCGGAGACGGTCGACTGAGCGCCGCCTCGGGGCGGCGCTCAGCTGCCGGCGTCGGGCGTCAGTCGCCCATGCCCGTCCCCACGTGGCGGGCGGCGAGCAGCCAGGGGTGGTCGAGGGGGACGGTCTTGAGGTGGCCGGCCACGTCCTCCAGCGGCACGGGCACCGCGGCCTGTCCCTGCGCGGTCACCGTCACCCCGTAGTGTCCCTCCGCGATCAGCGCGGCGCCGGCGCCGCCGAGCACGGTGCCCAGCACCCGGTCCTGGGCGTCGGGGGTGCCGCCGCGCTGGACGTAGCCCAGCACGGTGACGCGGGACTCCAGGCCGGTCGCGGCCTCGAGCGCGGAGGCCAGGTCGAAGGCGTTGCTGCGATGGGCGGCGACCACGGCGTTGAGGTGGGTCTTGGCGGCGGTCTTGGCCTCGGGGGTCGTCGCGCTGCGGACCAGCGCCTCGGCGGCGGCGAGATCGGCGGTGCGCTGGAGGTCGCGGGCACCCTCGGCGATCGCCACGACGGAGAAGTTGTGGCCGTGGGCGGCCCGCTCCTGGATCGAGGCGGCCACCGACTCGATGCTGTACGGGATCTCCGGCAGCAGGATGATGTCGGCGCCGCCGGCGATCCCGGCCCCCAGGGCCAGCCAGCCGGCCTTGTGGCCCATCGTCTCCACCACGATGATCCGGTGGTGGGAGTGGGCGGTCGAGTGCAGCCGGTCGATCGCGTCGGTGGCGATGCCCAGCGCGGTGGAGAAGCCGAAGCTGGTCTCGGTGTGGGCGATGTCGTTGTCGATCGTCTTCGGCAGGTGGATGATGTTCAGCCCCGCCTTGGCCAGCTTCAGGGCGTTCTTGGCGGTGCCGCCACCGCCGATGCAGACCAGGGCGGTCAGCTCGTCCCTCTCGTAGTTCTCGACGATCGTCGGCACCATGTCGACGGTTTCGTCGCCGACCCGGAACTTGTGCGGCTTGTCGCGCGAGGTGCCGAGGATCGTGCCGCCGGTGGTGAGGATGCCGGACAGGGCCACCGTGTCGAGCGGGACGTAGCGGTTCTCGACCAGGCCGCGGATGCCGTCGCGGAAGCCGATCACCTCCATGCCGTGGTGCCCCACAGCCGCCTTGCCGAACCCGCGGATCGCCGCGTTCAGCCCCGGGCTGTCGCCCCCTGCGGTCAGCACTCCGACCCGGTGTGTCTTCTTGCTCATCCGGCCCTCCTTGCGCGTACGGTCCGCCCAGCCTAGCGGCCTGGTCGCCCGTCCAGGCGGTCTCAGCCGGTCCCGACGTCAGCCAGGGCCGTACGTCCGGCGGGTCTGTACGGTCGGCGAGGGGTGCTCGGTCGGCGAGGCTGTATGTCAGGCGAGGGTGGTCACGGCGATGTCGATCCTCCCCTCGGTGAGGCCGCACCAGTCGGGGGCCGTGTGCGGGCGGGTGCGGGGCATCCCGACGAAGCTGGCCCGGGCGACACCGCCGTAGACGAACGCGTCGCCGGACTCCAGCAGGACGTTGCGATAGGGCCGGGTGGGCGTCTGTGTGTTGCCCAGCCGGAACTCGCCGGCGTCCCCGACGGACAGGATGACCACCGGGCCGGTGCCCTTGGGGCGGTGGAGACGCAGGAATGTGCCGGGCGCGAGGTGGGTCACCAGCGCACTGTCGGGCGTCCAGTGCTCCGGGTCGAGGCCGGCATGCCCGGCCGTCGGCAGGGCGTGGCCGAGCGCGGTGCGGGCGAGGTCGACCAGCCAGTCGGGCAGCTCGGTCACGTGCCGGCGCCGTGTCGCGCCGCGCGCGGTGATCTGCTGGCCGGGCCAGGACCGCGAGCCCGCCACGAGGCGGCGCTGGTCCTCCAGGGTGAGCAGATCCGGCACATGGGTCGCGTCCGGGCCGACGCGCCGGACCGGACGCTCCACCACGTCGACGGGGAACAGCGCCTCCAGCTGACTCATCGCGGTCCCGCCCATGTCGCTCCACCTCGCTCTTTCCGGCCCTCCGGCCCTCCGGCCCTCCGGCCCTCCGGCCCTCCGGCCCTCCGGCCCTCCGACCCTCCGGCCCTCCGGCCCTCCGGCCCTCCCGGGCTCATCGACCTTTTGGCCTTCGGGCCTCATCGGCCGTCGGGCTTCTGTTCTTCGACCTCCCGGCGCCCTGGTCGCCTGGCGTTCCGCCCCTTGCCTCTGCCCCTCTGCCCCTCTGGCCTTCGGGCACTCGGGCACTCTGACCTTCCGGCCCTATGGGTCGTCCTGCTTCCCGGTGCTCGAGTCTCGACTGAAAGCGTACATATGTTCTAGTGGTGGGGGTGTGTCACGCGCCGTGGCGTGCCGGCCGCGCGTCGACCCGAACCCTCCAGACGCTGCGGACCCTCCAGACGCTGCGGACCCTCCAGACGCTGCGGACCCTCCAGACGCTGCGGACCCTCCAGACGCTGCGGACCCTCCAGACCCTGCGGACCTTCCAGACGCTGCGGAAGTGTGCATACGCGGTGGGACTTCCAAACGCTGCGGGAAATGTGTAGACGCTGCGGGACTTCCGGTCGCGTTCGGTATTCCACGCAGCGTCTGGCCATGCCGCAGCGTCTGGCGCTGCCGCATCGTGTGTCGGTAACGCCCAGGCATAGGTGACCTGGCGTGGGAAACCTGGGAGTGGGGCCCGCCCGCTGGGCCCGGGGGCGTGGGGCCAATGGGGCGTGGGGACTGCCGGCCCTGGGGCCAGGTGTCGGCATGGGCTCGGCGGGCGTGGGTCCCTATCGGGTGTGGGGACAGGGGCGAGCACCGGGGGCGCCTGGATGTGGGGCCGCCTGCCGGCGTAGGTTCCGCCGGCGCCTCCGCTGTGACGTTCCGATCGTGAGCTGGTCTGACCGTGAGCTGGTCTGGCCGTGAGCTGGTCCGCTCCGGGCGGCGGGTCCGGCGGCCACCGCGTACTGCGGGCGAAGGGGCCCCTCCCGGGCGCCCGTTCAACCCTGGAGGCGCGGCCACCGCGTACCGCGGGCGAAGGCCTGACGCAGCTGGGCGGCGATCCGATCGGGCCTTCTCAGGTCCGCCCAGACGACACGCACCACCTGCCAGCCGAGGGCCCGCAGTCTGTCCTCCCGGCGCTTCTCGGCGACGAGGACCTCGTGGCCGGGCCGACCGGACGGGTTGCCGGCGCGGTATTTCACCACCCCGTCGAACTCGAGCAGCGTACGCATGTCGGGCCACCCGAGATCGGCGAAGGCCTCGAAGTACGGGTCCGACGGATCGGTGACCCGGTACTGGACGATCGGCGCGGGGAGTCCGAGGACGTGCAGCGCCACGCGTACGGCGGACTCGCCACCGTTCGCTGCACCCGGGTCGGCGAACGCGATGACCCGCCGGGCCCGTTCGATGCCCTTGCATCCCCTGAGACGTTCGGCCACCCGGGCCATCGCCAGCCGGATCTCCTCGGGTCGTCGGTCGCTGCGCAGGGCCCGGTCGGCCACGGTGACCGCCTGGTCGAAGGGCAGCGTACGGGCACAGTCGACGACCGTCCGTGCCAGGGCTGTCATGGGCAGCGGGTCGGCCGTGACGTCGTCGGGGCCGAGCCGGGTGGCGTGCACCTCGCGGTCGCCCCGGCTCCAGCCGCCGTCCGCGCCGGGGCGGCTGATGTGGAGCGCCGTGCCCACGATCCGCTCGTCCCGGGTGAGGCCGTGCAGCATCGCCGCGGTCGTGTGGCTGAACACCATCCCTGGCAGCAACCGCGGCGCCGAGGCGTACGCGCGGGCCACCAGTCGTGACGCGGCATCGGACGTGGGCTCCTCGACGTACGTCCCCCGGATGACGCGCTGCAGCCGGCCGGCCTTGGCGGCGCGTGCGACGTCGGCCGGGGTCCGCCCTTCCAGCTCCATGGTCCGGAGGCGGAGCAGGCGCGGCACGGCGGGCGGTTCGAGCGGTTGGACGGTGCGCATGGCTCCATTGCAGGGGCCGCCCGGCCGGACAACAAGGTGCCACCCGGGATCTGTGGACAGGTGTCGGGCTGTCCACAGGCCACGCCGGTCGTGTGGCTTCCGGGCACCCGTGGTGCCCCTCAGCTGACACAATCAGTGCGGCATGGCAGACGGTGGCTTCCGGGCACCCGCGGTGCCCCTCACCAACCAGGAAGGAACCTCCGCATGACCGAGGTGGCTTCCGGGCACCCGTGGTGCCCCTGCTTTGCCGGTCGCGGACATCGAACGGCGGTCCCAGGGCCACACGGCCGTACGAGTCCCCGCCGCGGCGAGAGGGGCCGACGTACCGTGGAGGCGTGCCGAACCTGACCTCCTTCCCGGACCTGCCGAAGCTGCTCCGACATGCCGTGGGGCGTGACGTCGAGGACGACGCCTCCACCTGGGCCCTGGTGGACCTGCACGGCGACTACCCGACCTTCCAGGGGCGCCCGCTGGAGTCCCTGCTGGGCCGCGCCGAATCGCTGGAGTCACTGACCGCGCGACTCGACCAGCTGGCCCACCTGGCGTCGGTCACCGGCGTGCTCGTCCGGATCGTCAACCTGACCGCCGGCCTGGCCGCGTGTGAGGCGATCAGCCGTGCCCTGGCACGCCTGCAGGACCACCGGCGAGTCGTCGCCTACCTTCCGCAGGTCACCATGCGCAGTCTGCTCGCGGCCGGTGGCGTACGTGAGGTGGTGGCGCCGGAGTCCGCCGAGGTGATGCTGCCCGGATTCGCCGCCGAGCGGGTCTACTACGGCGAATTGCTCAGCCGGCGCGGGATCGGCTTCGAGAACCTCCGGATCCGCGAGTACAAGTCGGCCCTGACCAGCTTCTCCGACGACCACATGGACGAGTTCGAGCGCGAGCAGCTCACCGCCTACCTCGACTCCGCGGAACGTACGTGGCTCGCCGCCGTCGGTCGCCATGTCGCCGAGCCCGTCGAGCCCGCCGAGCCCGCCGAGCCCGCCGAGCCCGTCGAGCCCGTCGAGCCCACCACGAGTGCGGCGCCCGATGCGCCGAGGACCGAGTCGGACACGCAGAGCGCCGCGCCCGCTGCGGAGCATGTCGAGTCGGCGCCCACCGCGCTCACCGCGGAGGTCCTCGACGCCGGGTTCAGCAACGCCGCCCAGTTGCTCGACGCGGGGCTGATCACCCGGATCGCGTACGACGACGAGATCGCCGTCCCGACCGAGCAGGACTGGTCGCGGGCGCTGCAGCTGGCCGGTGCCCGGATGGCCGGCCGGCGTCGGTCGAAGAAGGCGGACGGGATCGCCGTCGTGCCGGTGGCGGGCGCGATCGTGTCCGGGCGCAGCCGCCCGTCCGCGCCGCTGTTCGGCGGCGGGACGGCCGGCTCGGAGACGGTCGTGGCCGGGCTCCGCCGGGCCGAACGTGACGAGCACACCAAGGCGATCGTCCTGCACGTGGACTCCGGCGGTGGCTCCGCGCTCGCCTCGGACGTGATCTGCCGGGCGGTGGCGCGCTGCACCAAGCCGGTGATCGCCGTGATGGGCGAGGTCGCCGCATCCGGTGGCTACTACGTCCTCGCGCCGGCCGACCACGTGGTGGCCAGCCCGTTCACCCTCACCGGCAGCATCGGTGTCGTCGTGGGCAAGCCGGTGATCACCGACCTGAACGGCCGGATCGGCCGCAACCCGGAGACGGTCGGGCGCGAGATGGCGCTGTTCGGCAGCCCCAACCGGGCGTTCTCCGGGGGCGAGCGCGCCTGGGCGGAGCGGATGATGGACGAGGTGTACGGGCGGTTCGTCGCCCGGGTGGCCGAGGGCCGCCACCTCGACCGGGGCCGGGTCGACGAGATCGGGCGCGGGCGGATCTGGAGCGGGGCCGATGCCCTGGACCGTGGGCTGGTCGACGAGTTGGGGGACCTCGAGGCGGGCCTCGCCGCGGCGCGTCGGCTCGCCGGGCTGCCCGATGACGCCCCGGTGCGGCCGGTGTCGGGTGGCTTCTCGCTGCCGGGGATGCCGTCGTTCGGCAAGGATCCGGGCGCGGCGGTCGTCGGCGCGGCACTGGCCGCGGTGTGGCCGTTCGGGGAGGAGCGCGTCCTCGCCTGGTTCGACTCGTCGGTGACGATCCGCTGAGCCGGGCAGCGGAGGGATATCCGTCGGACGGGGAATAACCCGCCGCCTCACAGGGTTGAGTCGATGACGCTCAACTTTGGTCGCTGATCCCCGGCGGCACTACCGGGCCGCGGATCCCGGCCGAACGACGGCGTCGGAACCCCATCAGTGGCAGGCTCGGGAACGGGCCGGCCCCGAGCCGGAGCACCAGGGCCGGAGAACAGCACCAGAGCCGGAGAACAAAGGACACATGGACGCCAACAAGCTCACCACCAAGAGCCGTGACGCGTACTCCACCGCCGTACGCGACGCGCTCACCAACGGCAACCCCAACGTCGAGGCCGTGCATCTGCTGCACGCGCTGCTGATCACCCCGGAGAACACCGTCGGGCCGCTGCTCGAGTCGATCGACGCCGACCCGCGGACGCTCGAGGCCGAGGCGGAGAAGGCGATCAAGCGCCTGCCGGCCGCCTCCGGGTCGTCGGTCTCCCAGCCGCAGCTGTCCGGGGCGGTGGCCCGTGTGCTCGCCGACGCCGAGACCCGCGCCGAGAAGCTCGGTGACAGCTACATCGCCACCGAGCACCTGCTGATCGCCCTGGCGGCGATCGACTCCGAGGCGAAGAAGCTCCTCGAGCGGCAGGGGGCCGGCGCCCAGGCCCTGACCAAGGCCTTCCAGGACGCCCGCGGCTCCAAGCGGGTGACGTCGGAGGGCCAGGAGGGCACCTCGAGCGCGCTGGAGCAGTACGGCTACGACATGACCGCCGCGGCCCGGGAGGGCAAGCTGGACCCGGTCATCGGCCGTGACCAGGAGATCCGCCGGGTCATCCAGGTCCTCGCGCGGCGGACGAAGAACAACCCGGTGCTGATCGGTGAGCCCGGCGTCGGCAAGACCGCTGTCGTCGAGGGGCTGGCCCAGCGGATCGTGGCCGGTGATGTGCCCGACTCGCTGAAGGGGCGCCGACTGATCAGCCTCGACCTCGGCGGCATGGTCGCCGGCGCGAAGTACCGCGGCGAGTTCGAGGAGCGGCTGAAGAGCGTGCTCGCCGAGATCAAGGACGCCGAGGGCCAGATCGTCACCTTCATCGACGAGATCCACACGGTGATCGGCGCCGGCGCGACCGGCGACTCCTCGATGGATGCCGGCAACATGCTCAAGCCGATGCTGGCCCGCGGCGAGCTGCGGCTGATCGGCGCGACCACGCTGGACGAGTACCGGGAGAACATCGAGAAGGATCCGGCGTTCGAGCGGCGGTTCCAGCAGGTGTTCGTCGGCGAGCCGAGCGTGGAGGACTCGATCGCGATCCTGCGTGGCCTGCGGGAACGGTACGAGGCGCACCACAAGGTGGCCATCACCGACCAGGCGCTGGTCGCGGCGGCGACCCTGTCGCACCGCTACATCACCGGCCGCAAGCTGCCCGACAAGGCGATCGACCTGGTCGACGAGGCGGCGTCGCGGCTGCGGATGGAGATCGACTCCTCCCCGGTGGAGATCGACGAGCTGCGCCGCAAGGTGGACCGGCTGACGATGGAGCGGATGGCGCTGGCGAAGGAGTCCGACCCGGCCACCCAGGAGCGGCTGGCCCGGCTGAACGCCGAACTGGCCGACACCCAGGAGACCCTGCGCGGCCTGGAGCAGCGCTGGGAGGCGGAGAAGCAGGGCCTGAACCGGGTCGGTGAGATCCGCAAGCAGATCGATGCCAAGCGCTCCGAGGCCGACCGGGCCCAGCGCGACGGTGACCTGGGGCATGCCTCGGAGATCCTCTACGGCGAGATCCCGGCGCTGGAGAAGGAACTGGCGAGGGCCGACGAGGCCGAGAAGAACACCAAGCCGATGGTGTCGGAGGAGGTGACCGCCCAGGACATCGCCGAGGTGGTCTCCGCCTGGACCGGCATCCCGGTGGGGAAGATGCTGCAGGGCGAGTCGGAGAAGCTGCTGCACATGGAGGACTACCTCGGCAAGCGGCTGATCGGCCAGTCCGAGGCCGTCACCGCCGTCGCCGATGCCGTACGGCGGTCGCGGGCCGGGATCTCCGATCCGAACAAGCCGACCGGCTCGTTCCTGTTCCTCGGCCCGACCGGTGTCGGCAAGACCGAGCTGGCGAAGTCGTTGGCGGAGTTCCTCTTCGACGACGAGCAGAGCATGGTCCGGATCGACATGAGCGAGTACTCCGAGAAGCACTCGGTGGCCCGTCTCGTCGGTGCCCCTCCGGGCTACATCGGCTACGAGGAGGGTGGCCAGCTGACCGAGGCCGTCCGTCGCCGCCCGTACTCGGTGATCCTGCTCGATGAGGTCGAGAAGGCCCACCCCGAGGTGTTCGACATCCTGCTGCAGGTGCTCGACGACGGCCGGCTGACCGACGGTCAGGGACGTACGGTCGACTTCCGCAACACGATCCTGATCCTCACCTCGAACCTGGGCTCGCAGTTCCTCGCCGACCAGTCGCTGCCCGAGGACGCCAAGCGGGAGGCGGTGATGGGGGTCGTCCGGGCCTCGTTCAAGCCGGAGTTCCTCAACCGGCTCGACGAGGTGGTGCTGTTCAAGCCGCTGACCCGGGCGGAGCTGACCCGGATCGTCGACATCCAGCTCGGCCGGCTCAACCGCCGGATGGCGGATCGGCGGATCTGCGTCACGGCCACCCCGGCGGCGACGCAGTGGCTGGGGTCGAAGGGCTTCGACCCGGTGTACGGGGCGCGGCCGCTGCGCCGGCTGATCCAGTCGACCCTGGAGGACCAGCTGGCCCGCGCGGTGCTGTCCGGGCGGCTGCACGAGGGCGACAACGTCGTCTTCGACGTCACCCCGGACCACGAGGGCCTGCAGATCCTCGAGTCCGGGCTGTCCGGGGAGGGGGCGGTCGCCCGCACCGGCGACGAGTTCACCGATCGTCGCGACGAGATGGCCTCCGGCGAGGACCAGGGCTGACCCCGGCCCCGCGCGCCTCGGCTCAGTGTCCGTCGGCGCTGCGCGCATCGGTGCCGCGGCCATCGGCCCCGCGCTGATCGACCCCGTGCTGATCGACCTCGCGGCCCGGTCCACGGCGCTGCATCCGGCCGCGTGGGAACGCCTGGTCCAGACGACCGAGCGTCCCGCGCGACCGGCGCAGCACGCGCTGGTGGCGCAGCGCCGTGGTGGGGGAGGGCAGGGACGGCAGCGCGGCGCGGGCCTCTTGGAGCCGGTCGCGGGTCTGGTCGGCGTGCTCCAGCAGCCGGTCGCGGCCCTCGGTGAGGCGTTCCCGGCTCTCGGCGAGGCGCTCGCGGCCGTCGGCCACCTGCTCGTCGAGGGTGGCCGCCAGTTCGTCGAGCCGGCTCTCGAGGCGGGTCTGCAGGGCGGCGAGACTCTCCACCGCGGACTCGACCTCGGGCCGGACCCGGACGACCGCGACCACGGCGTGCACGAAGTCCACGACGACCAGGGTGGCCAGCACCGAGGCGACCGACAGTGAGGTGAGCAGGCCCAGGCCGTCGACGAACCGCGACAGCCACGGGTCGGCGACGTACACCACAAACAGCCCGGCGACCCCGAACCCGAGCGCATTGGTCAGGCAGACCCGGCCCTGGACGTTGGCGAACCGGCCGGTGTAGTCCCACAGCACCAGACCGAGCAGCTTCTCCAGCCCGAGGTGGCCGATGAACTCGATCACGCTGGCCGCCACCACGCCCACCACGAACACCAGCCACGGCTGGGAGCGGACGGGCGCGGTGAGCAGCAGAATCGCGACCGCGCCGAAGCCGTAGATCGGCAGCACCGGCCCGGTGAGGAAGCCCCGGTTGATCAGCCGGTGCTTCTCGATCAGCATGACGACGCCCTCAAGGATCCAGCCGAGGAAGCCGTACGCCAGGAACGAGATGATCAGGCGGCTCCACCACTCTGCCGTCATCGACGCTGGTGCCTCTCGTCATCGTCGCCGGACGGGGTGCCGGGCCCGACCAGGAGCCAGCTCAGCTGGGTGAGCATGTCGTCGGGGTTGCCCTCGGGCGTCGGCATGGTGAGGTAGGTCTCCCACACGATCGGCGCGGCGGTGTGGCCCTGCTCCCGCATCCAGTCCTCCAACTTCTGGTAGCTGGCGGCGAGGGTGTCGTACGACCCGCGGTGGATCATCTCGGCGACGCGGCCACCGGGCAGCTCACCGGGTGCGACGTCGCCGTCGGGGAGCACCCGGCCGGAGACCGGGAAGCCGGCGGCGAGATCGACCGTCTCGCCCGGTTGGCCGTAGTAGACGCCGACCGGGGCGCCGAGCCGGTGCAGGCCCTGCCGCTCGATGGTCTCGAGGACCTGCCGATAGGCCCGGTCGAAGAAGGCCGGCAGTTCCTCCATCCCCACGGTGTCGCGGATCACCGCCAACGCGACGGGACCGACGTCGCGGACGTGCGGGACGAACGCCTCGGGGGAGGGCATCGGGGATCGGGGAGTGGTCGACGGAGTGCCCGGGTCAGGAGTCATCGGAGTGCCTCTCCAGGAAGGGGGTCGGGGTGGGAAACAAGGGATGTATTGGGGTGGGCGAAAGGGCTGTGAGGACAGAAGGTATGAAGCCAGGAGCGTGCCAGCGGGTGGCGAAGACGGGCATGCGCGATGCGATGCGGGTGCGGTCTCCCTGTCAGTCTCACCCGTACGCGACCGGCCCGCCAGCGGTTCGACGCCCCGGTCGGCGGCGCTGGAGGAACAAGCCTTGACGATCCCTTGGAGGGCGCTCCACGGGATGTGACGCGGCGCGCATCCGGGGCGTGGGTGCGCTACCCTCGACCCACCTCCTGGAAGGATCATGCAGATGTCGATCATGCCCGCCACCGCTGTCGGAGCCGAGCTCGCCCGCTCCTGGCTGCTCGTGAACGCCGCGCACCCCGACCGCTTCGACCCGGCCGTCGCCAGCGCTGCTGATGTCGTCCTCCTCGACATCGAGGACGCCGTCGCCCCGGAGGGCAAGGACCAGGCCCGGGCGAACGTCGTCGAGTGGCTGTCGACCAACGGCAACCAGGGCTGGGTGCGGGTCAACGGCTTCGGCACCGAGTGGTGGGAGCAGGACCTGCGCGCGCTGGCCGAGGCGCCGGGCCTGCAGGGCATCATGCTGGCGATGGTGGAGTCGCCCGAGCACGTCCACCGCGCCGCACAGCACCTCGACACCAAGATCGTCGCGCTGGTCGAGACGGCCCGCGGCGTGCAGAACCTGCCGGCCATCGCCGACTCCCGGCACACCTTCCGCCTCGGCCTGGGGCTCGGCGACTACCGCCGCGACACCGGCTTCGACGACGACCCGATGACCCTGGCCTACACCCGCTCGCAGTTCACCATCGCCTCCAAGGCCGCCGGCCTGCCCGGCCCGATCGACGGCCCGGCCGTCGGTGCGCTCGGGGTGAAGCTGGCCGACTCGGCCGGGGTCACCGCGCAGTTCGGCATGACCGGCAAGATCTGCCTGATGCCCGAGCAGACCGCGACGGTCAACGAGATCCTCTCCCCGTCGATGGCCGACCGGTCCTGGGCGGTGGAGTTCCTCTCGGAGTTTGAGGCGCATGGCAGCCAGATCCGCAACGGCTCCGACCTGCCCCGCCTGGCCCGGGCCCGCAAGGTGCTGAGCCTGTCCCAGGCCTTCGGGCTGACCGTGCCGGAGGGCTACGACCTGCACTTCGAGGCTCCGCTCGACACGTACCACTGCTGAGGCCCCTCAGCGCCACGCCACGTAGGCCGCTGTCGGGGACCGGCGTCCGGGGACCGGCGTCCCTGACAGCGGCACATTCCTACAGGTTCCGTAGATCCGGCGTGGCGGTGCACCCCAGCGGTGTATATTCCATGCCCGGCACAGTCCGTTCACAGAGTCGTCCCCACGGGAGTAGCTTGCATGTCCGACCCAACGAGTAGCCCGGCGCCGTCAGGCGCGGCAAATGCGAGTAATGATCCGTTCCGCAAGCCTTCGCGGCGCAGCATCGTCGTCGGTGCCGCATGGGCCGTCCCGGCCGTAGTGGCTGTGCAGGGGACACCGGCCTGGGCGACCAGCCCGACCACGTGTCCGACCCTGAACTACACGCAGCTCCGCGGCGCCAGCCAGTTCCTCAGCGGTGTGCTGCTCGGCTTCCCGCTGAGTAGCATCTTCCCTGATCAGGGCGGGCCCGGTACGTTGGTCGACCTCAAGGGCCTGGAGGCCACCTGGACATCGGCGTCAGGCACGACCGTCGCCAACCCGGCGACCGCGAGCCCGGCCGGGCCGCCTGGGGCATACATCATGCCCGTCGACCTGTCGTTGTTGCACGCCATTGAAGTCGCCCTCAGTCTCCCGGCCCAATCCCTGATCACCACAGGCGCCGGCGCGATCAACGAGTGGGCGCAGGCGGCCGCCGGAGGGATCGCCAACGGGTCCACCGGCGCGATCGACAACAGCAGCGGCGCCATCAACTTCGCCCAGGCGAGCCAGCCGACAACCTGGGCGAGCATCAACCTGAAGAACCTGCTTAATAACGCCCTGAACGGGGGCCTCAACGGCCTCGGCGGCGCGGTGGCTGGCAACGTCACCGACCTGTCCCTCGACCTCGGGGCGATCGCCGGGCGCGCCTGGTGGAGCACTACGCCACCGGACTGCAACTGCGTCAAGCGCGACTACCTGCTCGCGTGGGCGAAACTGGTCCTAGACTCGCCGCTGCTCACCGCGCTCTACAACCTGCTGGTCCCGATCATCAACGGTCTGCAGGGGACCCTGAACACCGCGATCGGCCAGAGCGGCATCATCAACGGCCTGCTCACCCAGATCACTAACGCCATCAACGCGATCAACATCGCCGGGCTGGTCGGGCTCACGTCCTCTGCGAATCTTTCCGTCACGCTTAACGCCAGCACGGCGCTGAGTGCCCTCGGGAACGACCTGTTCCCGAGCTCGGACCTGATCGACGTCGGGCTCGGCGCCGGCAAGAAGATCACCGTTGACCTCGGTGTCCTCCTCGGCGGGGCCTACCAGCCCGATGGGACGAACAGTGCGCTCAACGGACTTGCCCCGAACACGAGCCTCCTCGTCAACGGCAGCGCCGTCACCAATCTGGTTGCCCAGCTCGGCCAGATCGGCACGAACGTCGTCGAGATCCTCCAGCACGCGATCAAGGTCAATCTCCACCTCGACGTCTACCTCACACTGACGGTTGTCAAGACCAAGGTCATCACAATCGACCTGTACTCGGGAAACAGTGGCACCAACCCAGCCTCCCTGTACGACCTACTGCACAACAACTTTTACCTCAAGGCCGAAGCCCTGAGCGGCCTTCCGATCGTGGGCCAGCTGCTGACCGCCGTCACCGCGTTGATCACGAGCACCCTCAACGGGCTCGTCGGCCAGATCGGCACCGCCATCAATACCCTCGTGGTGCAGCAGGTTCTCACAACCGCCGTCAAAACAGCGATCAGCAACCTGACCGGTTTCGTCAGCGACCTGCTTACCAAGCTATTCATCACCCCGGGGGTGCTCTCGCTCACCGCGAACGCCCAGAACGACCCGACCGTCGCCTGCACCCCGCCAGGCACCTACGGACCTGAACCGACGGACTGGACCGGGATCACGGACGGTGAGTACGACGTCGCGGCGCTGCGTCTGTCGGTGCTAGGGGCGGTGTCGACGAAGCTCGTCACCCTCTACCTCGCCCGGGCCGCAGTCGGCCCGATTACTCACACTCCGTGATGACCTAGCGGCCCGGCTTAGGGAACACAGAACCCCCTTTGCACCCTTCGGTGCAAAGGGGGTTCTGCGTCAACACCGTGGCCTTCGTCGCGAGGGAGCCGCAGCCGTCGTTCGCTGTGCCTGCGTTCACGTCGTGGGACCCTCCCGCGCCAATACCTCCGCGTTCACGCTCCGGCAATCACGACTGGCGAAACCGGGCTCCTTCGGCGACCGAACAGTGCGCCCGCAGCTTCACCGCGACGATCCCCCGAACCGGCCGGCCGCCCGCGCCACCGGTGGGGCCGGCGATGGACCGTCAGGGGGGCCAGCGCAATGAACACGGGGATGAAGCACAGGCCCCAGTAGTCGCCCCAGTTCCCGGTGCTGAACGCGGTCAGGAAGCCCAGCGGCAGCACCACCGCGGTGGTCAGGGCGATGGCCAGTCCCCGTGGACGTACGGTGAGCGCGCCGATCAGGGCCAGCACCGGCGTCAGGATCGTGACCACTTCGGGGAAGGGCGCCGCGTCCCATCCGAACCTCGCGGCCGCGTACAGCGCCTGGAGCCCGCCGTGCAGCCAGCGGGCGATCGATCCTCGGTCACCGGGCATTGTGGGGGCGAAGATGACGTGCAGGAGCAGGATGACGGCGGGCCCGACGGTGGCGATCGCCGGGAACCACCACGTACGGCGTCGGTCCGCGTGGCGGCCGCGTCGGGAGTCCCCGAACCACCACGCCACGAGCCACACCGGGATGAGCAGCACCATGAACTCCCGGCTGGCGACCGCAGCCAGCAGCAGCACCAGCGAGGCGACCCGCCAGCCGCGTACCAGGCACATCAGCGCCCCGAGCATGAAGAGCGCCGCCCAGATCTCCATCATGGTGAACCAGGGGAGCCGGTCCCAGGAGATCCCGGGGTGTCACGTCCCGGGGTGTCACGTCCCGGGGTGTCCTCGTCGTTGCTGATGAGGTAGGAGGGGGTCATCGTGGAGAGCTGATGTTGCTCTGTGGGAGACCCAATGTTGCTCTGTTGTCCAAAGCAATGGAGACGCCTCAGGACTTGACCCGAGGCGTCTCCGACAAACGATGCACCAGTGCCAGACGCTGCAGGGAATACCGAACGCGACCGGAAGTCCCGACGCGTATGCACATTTCCCGCAGCGTTTGGAGGTCCCGCAGCGAGTTTCAGTGTGGACCGGGCGCTCAGATGCCGCGACGCGGGGCGGGGGACCCGCTTAGGTCGTCGGCACGGTGCCCGCGCTGGCCGTACGTGGCGGCCGCGGTCTGGTCCTCCCAGCCCGTACGGTCGGAGAGCGCCTCGGTCCCGGGCATCTGCTCCGTCGCGAAGCTCTGGTCCGTCATGGCGGGGCCGGGCACTTCGGCCCGCGCCGCCTGCTGCCAAGGCTCCGCCGGTGCGTACGAATCCGCCGCCGCGTACGACTCCGCCGGCGCGTAGGGCTCTGCCTGGGTGTAGGACTCTGCCGGCGCGTACGGAGCCGCGTCCCGTGCTGCCGGGGCCGCGACGGGGCGAGCCGGCGCTGCCAGCGGCGCCACCGCGGGTGAGCCCGCCATGGTCGAGCCCACCTGGGGTGAGTCAGCCGGGGCCGAGTCTGCTGCACGCGAGCCGACCAGGGGTGAGTCAGCCGGGGCCGAGTCTGCCGCACGCGAGCCCACCGCAGGCAAGCCAGCCGGGGTCGCATCCGCCGTCGAGCCGGCCGCAGACGCCTCGGCCGCCACGCGCCGCCCGGACTTCCCGCGCTTGCGCTTGTGCTTGCGGCCGTCCTCGCTCACGTAGCCGTAGTAGTCGGAGGAGTAGCCGCCGTAGCCGGCGCCGTAGTACACCGACCCGACGCCCTTCTTCGGGGCCTTGTTGAGCACCGAGCCGAGCAGGCGCCCGTCGACCTGGGCGATCACCTTGGCGCAGTGGCGCACCTGTTCCTTCTGCGTACGCCCCACGGACATCACCAGGAGGGCGCCATCAGCGGCCGCGGTCAGCAGGCCGGCGTCGGTCACCGGCAGCATCGGCGTGGTGTCGATGATCACCATCTGGGTGGCGGTCAGAGAAGTGATCAGGTCACTCATCCGCTGCGAGCCGACGAGCTCGGAGGGGTTCGGCGGGATCCGGCCGGCGGGCAGCAGCAGCAGCCCCGGTGTGTCCGTCTCCTGCAGGGCCTGGTCGACCAGGACGTCTCCGGCGAGCACCTGGGTGAGCCCGACCGACCCGTCGATGCCGAACCGGCGGTGCTGGGTGGCGCGGCGCAGGTCGGCGTCGATCACGACGGTCGGCACGCCGGCCTCGGCCAGCATCCGGCCGAGGTTGGCGGCGACGGTGGACTTGCCGTCGCCCGGCTGGGCCGAGGTGACGACGATGCTGCGCGGCGGGTGGTCGACGTCGACGAAGCGCAGGTTGGTGCGCAGCTGGCGCAGTGCCTCGGCGGCGGGGCTGTGGCTGCCCGGGCCACCGGTGCGGCTCTTGTCGAGCTCGGGGGTGACCGGGATGACGGTCATCGCGCTGGCCCCGGTGAGCTGCTCGACGTCGGCGGTCGTCCGCACCCGCGAGTCGGTGCTGTGGCGCAGGAAGACGATCAGGAAGCCGAGGACCAGGCCGGCGCCGAGACCGGCGGCGAGGTTGCGCGGCCAGTTCGGCGAGGACGGTGCCCCGGGCAGACCGGCATCGGTCATCGGGACGATGCGGACCACCGGCTCGGCCTTGTTGCCGAGCTTCTCGAAGGCGACGGCCTCATCGGCGGTCGCCCGGGCGAGGGCGTTGGCCTGGTCACGGGCAGCTTCACGCGAAGTGGCCGTGGCGCTGAACTGGATCACCGAGGGGATGCTGCCGGCCTTCGCGCTGAAGCTTCCGAGCCCCTGCGCCCCGATGTCCTTGGCGATACGGTCGCGCACTCCGGCCGAGCCGGCCAGCGCCGCGTACGTCGAGGCCCGCGAGGTCGCGAGCCCGGAGCTGGCCTGGGCCTCACCGATCGAGCCGGCGCCGCCGGCGGTCACCACGCCGGTGGACGTCGAGGTGTAGAGCGTGGGCTGCAGGGCGGTGTAGCCGGCTGCGAGTGCCAGACCCGCCACCATGGCGATCAGCAACAGTTTCGCGTTCGCTCGGGTCAGGCGGATGACGTCCAGCAGTGTCACAGTGTCCTCTTCACTCGATCGATCGCGGCGACCCACACGTACGCGTCGACGCCGCCGGCGGATACATCAGACGCCCCCGGCGGGATTCATCATAGGATGCTGGAGATGCATGCTCCGATCGATGTCCCGGTGTGGCAGCGGATCCAGCTGGGTCACGCCGTCCTCGAGGTCATCGCCGAGGACGCCGGGGTGGACATCCTGCACCTCAAGGGCCCCGCGCTCGATCCGGTGCTGGCGCCCGCGCCGCGCTACTCCACCGACGCCGACGTGCTGGTGCGGCCCTCGCAGCTCGAGACGTTCCTCGCCGAGGTGCCGCGCCACGGCTGGTCGCTGGTCGCGGGCTTCGCCGACGGGTCACCCTTCGAACATGCCGCCACCTTCCGGCACCCCGAGTGGGGCTACGTGGATGTCCACCGCCGGTTCCCCGGGCTGCCGGGCGACGAGGCGACCTTCGACCGGCTGTGGCGGGACCGGAGCGCCCGGGTGATCGCGGGGCGTCCGTGCCCGACCCCGTCGGTGGTGGCCCAGCGGCTGGTGCTGATGCTGCACGCCGCCCGCAAGGACTCCCCGCACGGCGTGGAGGACATGCACCGCGCCTGGGGGGAGGCCGACGACGCCACCCGGCAGGACATCCGGGACCTGGTCGTCGAGCTGGGGGCCGAGATCGGCTTCGCCGCCGCCACCGGGCACCTCGACGACTTCCGCGGCACCCCCGAGGGCCGGCTGTGGGCGGCGTTCACCGGCCACGGCAGCCGTCTGGGGGAGTGGCGGGCCCGCTTCGGCCTGGCCCGCGGCTGGCGGGCCCGACTCGGGATCCTGGCGGTGATGGTCCGGGTGAACCGCCCCCGGCTCGAGATGGAGCTGGGGCATCCGCCGACCCGGTCCGACGTCGCGCGTGCGTACGTCGCCCGGGTGACCCGGGCACTGCGCGAGATCGGGCAGGCGATCGGGCGGCGGGCCACTGTGCTCCGACCGAGGCATCGGGGAGCCGAGGCCGAGGCCGAGGCGCGGGACGCCGGGGATCAGCACCCGACGCGTACGGAGCACCCGAGCGGACCCACGGACAAGCCGAGCGAACCGACGGACAATCCGAGCGAGCCCACGGACAATCCGAGCGGATCCATGGATCACCAAGGCGGAGGGCCACGATGAGGTACCGCTGGCCGGAGCGCATCGGCCACGTCGCCGACGGCGACCGGATCATCGTGGTGCTGCTGCCCGACGGGGTGCCCAAGGCCCTGGACGGCAGCGGCGCGGCCATCTGGCAACTCGCCGACCGCGCCACGGCCGAGGAGATCGCCGCCGACCTGGGCGAGGCGTACGGCACCGATCCGGCCGCGATCCTGCCGGGAGTGCGGGAGTTCTGCGAGGAGCTCGCCGGCCTCGGCCTGCTCGAGCGGGACTGATCCCGCTCGGCGTTCGCGCGGGAGGACCATCGGTTCCTCGACCGTGTACCACGGTCTGGGCAGTCGTGTGGTCTGGGCGGTCGTGTGGTCTGGGCGGTCGTGTGGTCAGGACAGTCGGGGCAGCAGCTGCAGCAGGTGCTCGTCGATCAGGTCGGCAGCCTGGTGGGCGGCGGCCGGCCCACGACCGTACGGGTCGGGCACGTCATCGGCGGGGTCGGCCGGTGGTCGGCGGGCGGCGACCCAGGCGACCAGGTCACCGGGCCCGAGCCGGCGCCCCGCCGACGCGACGGCGCGGCTGAACTGGCCGAGGGTGAAGACCCGGGCGTGGCTCGCGGGCGCCTCGTCGAGGAGCCGGGCGCGTTGCCGGGCCGTCATGGTCAGCACCAGATCGACGGCGGCGAGATCCTCCGGGGTGACCCGGGTGCCGAAGACCCCGGACGGGTCACCGCCGCGGGCGATGAGCTCAGCGGCCATCGGGCCGTCCATCGGCCGGGGCGACAGCCCGTCGGTCCCGGCGCTCGCGAAGCGCGTCATCCCGCGGCGCCCCACCAGGGCGCGGCTGCGGCACTCGGCGTAGGCGGAGCGGCAGATGTTGGCCGCGCAGATGTACAGCACGGTGAACGACCGCGGGAGGGCCCGCCGCGGGACGGACGGCAGGACGGCTGCCGAGCCGGTGTCGATCGCCCGACGGCCAGCGGCTGTCGGGCGACCACCGGTCGCTGACCCGGCGCCAGTGCCCGGGCCGCCACCGGCCGGGCCGGTGCCGAACGGTGTGCCGGACCCGGACGGCGCCCCGGGGCGACTCAGAACCACTGCTCCAGGATGTTCAGCGCGTGCCAGAAGCCCTGACCATTGTTGACGTGGCCCATCCAGATCTCCGGGATGAACGACTTACCCGGTGCCATCCGGTCCATCGCCTGCGCCAGGGCGGCGAAGTCGACCTCGCCCTCCCCGACCTGCACCCCCTCGCCGTCCACGCCGGTGGCATCGACGACGTGGAAGTGCTCCGACAGCGGCGTCAGCCGCTCCACGTACCGGGAGAACGGCACGCCGGTGAAGTTGGCGGCGAGCTTGGAGTGGGAGATGTCGAAGGTCAGCCTGTAGCCGTACGTCTCGGCGAAGGCGACGGTGTCGTCGAGGTGCAGGAAGAGGTTGTGGTACTGCTGGCCACCCATCAGCCACGGGTAGGGCGGCAGGGTCTGCGGGCACAGCCGCACCCCTGACGCGTCGACGCGCTGCAGTCCGTCGGCGATCCGCTCGTACATCGCCGGCACCCGGTCGCGGTCGACGAAGCCGTCCTTGGTGAAGCCGCCCAGGGTGGCGATGAAGATCGGGTCCTCGTCCTGGGTGAAGTAGGGCCGCAGCTGGCGGGTGCGGTCGATCGAGCGCTGCATCTCCCGGATCGAGCGCTCCCACACCTCGTCGTCGAACGACGCCAGGTCGAGGATGAAGTCGCCGGCGAACAGGTCGGGCAGGTGACAGGTGTAGCCGATCGGCAGCTTCTCGGAGAAGACCTCCGACGGCTCGATGTCGAGGTCCTTGTACGAGTAGTGGAACTCGACGAAGTCCGGGTCGGAGCCGGCCTGCAGGATCGGGAACAGGTCGTGGTAGCGCACCGGCACGCCCCACGGACGGTGGAAGGTGTAGGGCCGGGGGCGGGCCGCGGTGTCGTCGACGTCGCCGTCGTAGAAGAAGTCGCCCGGCTCGATGACCCGGACGCTCTGGCGGCCGAGCAGCTCGGGCAGCCGGTTGGGCTGCAGGCCGCGGCCGGGGCTCTTCACCGCGACAGCGTCGGCCTCGATCCGCATCCCGACCTCGATCCGCCGGGTGGCGACCAGGCTCTTGGCGAGGTTGGCGCGGTTCATCACCTCACCGGCCGACACCACCCGGGGGGCGGTGCTGCCGAGGGACTCCTCGACCTCGCGGATCTCGCGCACCATCGTGGCGAACTCGTCGGGCAGCAGCGACACCACATGGTCGTTGCCCTCCATCGACCGGTCGACGGTGAAGTGCTTCTCGATGATCTTGGCGCCGCGGGCGACGGCGGCGATCGGCACGTGCCAGCCGCGCTCGTGACCGGAGTAGCCGACCGGGCAGGCGCCGATCTCGGCCAGCCGGCCCATGTAGGCGAGGTTCAGCGACGCGTACGGCGCGGGATAGGTGGACTGGCACTGCAGCAGCGCGAACGGCACGCCGGCGCCCTGCACGAGGCGGACGGACTCGCGGATCTCCGCCTCGGTGGACATGCCGGTCGACAGCACCATCGGCAGGCCGTGCCCGGCGGCGGCGCGCAGCAGGGTGTGGTTGGTCAGGTCGGCGGAGGCGATCTTGAGCGCCGGGACGCCGTACGCGGCCAGCGCGTCCAGGCTGGGGATGTCCCACGGCGTGCACATCACGTCGACGTCGCGGGCCCGGGCGTGGTCGAAGACCTCGTACATCTGCTCGGCGGACAGCGAGAACCGGCTGAGCAGATCGAGGGTGTACTGCGCGCCGAGGTCCTCCCCGGAGGTCAGCGTCTCGCCCTGGTGGCGATAGAGCGCCGCCATGTCGCGCAGCTGGAACTTGACGATGTCGGCGCCGGCGTCCACGGCGAGGTCGATCAGCTGCTTGGCCAGGTCGACCGAGCCGTTGTGGTTGTTGCCGATCTCGGCGATGACGACCGCGGGGGCGTCGGGGGCGACCCGGTGGCGGCCGAGGTGCAGCTCGGCCGGCTGCTGCACGGCGATCGCGACCAGCCGCTCCTGCGCATCGACGACCGGGATGTGGGTCACCCCGGGCCGGAACAACGCCTCGATGTCGGCGACCGGCGTGCCGTCGGTGACCCGGGTCAGCGCGGTGTTCGCCACGGCCACGGTGGCGGTCGACAGGTCCGGGGTCGGCTGGTCGACGATCCAGCGGCGGAAGTCGCCGTCGGAGAGGGACCCGTCGAGGTGGCCGTGCTCGTTGACGCAGAAGATCTGGCGGGCCTTGTTGGCGGTGATCTTCTGCAGGGCGGTCAGCACCGGGTCCTCGGAGAAGACGACGTACGGGGCGAGCTGGCGCTCGATGATCATGCGGTGATCCATTCGGGGTGCGAGAGGTAGGCGTCGGCCAGGTGCAGGTCGGCGAGGGTGTCGATGTCGATGCCCTCGACCTCGTGCATCACGAACAGGCCGATCCGCCCGCCGATCCGGTTGTGCTGCTCCCGGTAGACCGACGTCCGGGTGAGGTAGAGCGAGCCGTTCTCGTAGTAGCGCAGCTGCTCGGGGCGCAGCTCCTGGCGGCGCGGGCGGTGATCCACGTCGTAGTCGGCGGTCGGCGGGTCGGAGGCCCACCAGAAGAACGGCGACTTCGGGATGACCCCGATCAGCGAGTCGACACCGCTGTCGGTGTACTGCTGGACGGCCCGATCGAGCGTGCCGGGCAGGCGGATCGGTGAGGTGGCCTGCAGCAGCAGGACCGCCTCGGGCTCCGCGCCGGTCGCCTCGGTGACCCTGTCGATGGCGTGCTCGACGGTCGGCTCGGTGGCAGCGGTGTCGACGGCCAGCTCGGCCGGCCGCAGCCACGGCACATCGGCGCCGGCAGCCCGGGCGACCTCGGCGATCTCCTCGTCATCGGTGGAGACCAGGACGTGCAGGTCTGCATGGGCCGACAGGGCCTGCTCGATGGTCCAGCTGATCAGCGGCCGGCCCCCGACCTCGCGAAGGTTCTTCCGCGGGATCCCCTTGGACCCGCCACGCGCCGGAATCACACACAGAATGCTCAACAGTCGCCCCCGCGAGTAGTCACAGAACGCGATCGACTCTATCCGGTGCGGCGGGCGGGTCGGCACCGGTGGACGGGCTGCTTGGAGACTCCGGACGGTGGGGCACAGTGTGTTAAGGTCCCGTGGGGCCCGGTGGATCTACTTCGGAAAACCCCGCCGCAGCTCTGGAACAGTGAGTTGCGCATCCCGGGGGGCAGGCAGCACCTGTCGGAACGATTCAACAGGGGGACGACGGTGCCGCGGTTTCGTGAGCTGGACGGTCTGCGGGGCATCGCCGCACTGTGTGTGGTGCTCCACCACTTCACAGGGGGCTATCAGTCTCGCTATCCCGACGCGCCTCCGCCGCTGATCGAGGCCGCTTGGGGGGCGTACGGGGTTCAGCTGTTCTTTTTCATCAGTGGGTTCGTCATCCTGATGTCTGCGGGACGTGCACAGCGGCCCGGTGACTTCGCGATCTCCCGAGTCTCGCGCCTCTATCCCGTCTACTGGATCGCCGTCACGTTGGCCATCGTGTTGACCATCATCTTCCGGGTGCCGCAAACCCCCCAGAGCCTGTGGGACAGGGCGCTGAACTACACAATGGTCCAGCGATGGCTCCAGGTCCCGAACGTCGATGGCGTCTACTGGACGTTGGCGGTCGAGATGCAGTTCTATGTGATGGTGTTCATCCTCTTGTGGTGGACCAAGTGTCGGCTCGCGGGGCGGGTCGTCACCATCGCCGCAGCGGTCTGGATGGCGGTGGCACTGGTCGTGGCGGTCTGGGCCGGCCCATCGAGCCGGGGTCTGGACCCGCAGCTCGTGGCAGGGCCTGTGAAGATGGCGCTCAACATTACCCTGGCCGAGTGGGCTCCGCTCTTCAGTGCGGGCATGTTCGCCTTCCTCGCCCGCTCGGAGTCGGAGCACCGTCGCCGCTACCGACTCCTGGCGGCGGGAAGTGCCGGACTCGGCGCGGCAGTCGCGGGCATCCTGCACTCCCCTCAGCAGGCCCTGATCGTCCTGGGGCTGGGGGCTGTCTTCCTGACTGTGGCCTCACGGGAGACCACCCGACCACTCCTGTTGCGGCCGATCCAGTGGTACGGCAAGGTCAGCTACTCGATGTACATCGGCCACGGCATCACCGGGATGGTGCTGCTCACCCTGCTGATCCCTCTGCTCGGCCGGACCGGCGCCATGGTCGCTGCCTTCGTCGGGGTGTCACTCGTCGCCTGGGTGTTGCACGACCTGGGAGAGGTCCGTGGCACCCGTGTCCTGCGGACGGCTCTGCGTTCCCATCGGCCGGTGAAGGACGCCGTGCCGTCCTGACCGGCCGCCTCAGCTGACCGAGACCGCCTCAAGCGGAGCGGAGCGGGGTCGGTGTCGCGTCGACCGGTGAGGGACTGTGAGTCATCCGGTGACCAGGGAATCCCTGCCGGTGCCGCTCCGCGGATGGTAGGGAGCGAGAAGAGGCCGGGTCGCTCGGATTGCCACCCCGAAACGCCACAGCACGAGCAGATCTGCCACGCCGGGAGGCACGGTCATCGGCGTACGAGTGTCGTCGCTCGCAGTGGTGGCGGCCACACCGTCGAGTCCCTACGCTGCCAGGCTGATCAGTGCTACACCCACGAGCGTGACCGGGCCCGCAGCACGGAACGCCGTGGAAGGCTCTCCTTGCCCTCGACTGCACCGAGTCGACGCCCGCCCAGCCGCCCGACCGATGGTCGGCGATGGATGTCTTGATGGCGCTGTCATTGCCGTGCCTCCACCGCAGCACGTCCAGCTCAGTGAAGAGGGCCTGGAGCCGTGCCCGGGCCGCTCCGGGGGGCATGGCCTGTTCCGCGGTTGAAACCGCGTCACAGACGGACCACAGTGTGGTGGTAGAGTGCGCCCATCTGCTGGGTGATCCGGGGGGATGTGCGTGCGAGGCCAGTCACCGTCGTCTGGTTCCGCTCTGGGGGCAGTAGACATCAGTGTCATCATCCCGGCTCTCAATGGCGCGGCGCTGATTGGCAACCAGCTCGATGCTTTGGCCCAGCAGGAGACCGGACTCCGTTGGGAAGTCATTGTTGCCGACAATGGTTCCACGGACGCCACACGGGATATTGTCCGTCAGCGGATGAGTTCCTTCCCCGTCGACCTGAGGCTCGTGGATGCATCACGGGCCGGCGTGGGGCCTGCCCGTAATGCTGGTGCACGCGCTTCACGCGGATCTCGGCTCTTGTTCTGTGACTGTGATGACGAAGTCATGCCTGGCTGGCTTGACGGGGCGTACGAGGCACTGGAGCGTTACGACCTGGTCGGCGGTCCGAACCATGAGCTCCGAGAGCCCCGTGATCGGCATTCTCCTGTCGTCAATCCTGCGACGCTGTGGGGGCGTGGCGAGGTGAAGTCGGCTCAGGGCTGCAATTTCGGAGTGCGGCGGGATTCCTTCTTTTTGGTGGGCGGGTTTGACGAGTCTTTCCCTCCCTATGGCTGTGAGGATGTGGAATATGCGATCCGGCTACACGAAGTCGGAGGCACCGTGGGGCCGGCACCCTCGATGCGCATCCACTTCCGCCGAACCACAGGACTGGTCAGCTCGCTGCGCAAGGTCTACCGCTCCGGCGTCGCTGAGGCGCTCGTCTGGGAGCGGCACCCGGACCGCTTCGGATCCCTGCGAGGCCGGCGGGCGGCCTGGCGATCGCTGCTCGCCCTGCCGTGGGATCACACGGTCCGCGCTCTACGCACTCGCCGCGTCGACGCAAAGGGAACAGTGCGAGACGCGGTGACCAGATGGGGCCACGTCCGTGCATACCATACGATCCTCAAGGGTGGCCGGATCCCAGCGCCTCAGCTCCTCTCGCCGGCGGACGACCCGCGTGCCGCAGTATCGACCGGGCACCCCCGGACCGAACCCACTGGTGAATCGGAATGACCGAGCCGATCGCCTTGTGGGTGACGCCCGTGTCCAACCTGGCAGGCGTCGCCCGACACATCCTGGATGTGGCCCGGGTCGGGCTGCCCGGCTGGCGCCTTGTCGTGACCGCTCCGGAGGGGCCGCTCCTGCAGCGGCTACGTGACCTCGGCTGCCCGGTGATCCCATTACCGATCGACGGCGTACGAACAGCCGCCTCGGTGCGGGCCCTGCGACACACGCTGACGCGGCTGCGGCCGGTGGTCGCGCATTCGCATCTGGCGAAGGCGGACATCCTGCTGGCGCTCGCCGGGGCCGGGTTGCCCGTACCGCTGGTGACCACCGAGCACCACATCCCGCCGGACCGCTTCATGTTCCACTCATCGCTGCCCGCGGCCGTCGCCATGGAGACCGTGCATCGGGTCCGGCTGACCCGCTTCCAGCAGGCCATCGCCGTCAGCGCCTCGACCCGGCGCGACATGCAGAAGTGGTGGCATACGGCCACGCCGATCACCGTCGTCCTCAACGGTGTTGACCGGCCCACCGCACCCCCGGTGCGGCCGTCGGGGCTGCGGATGCTCTCGCTGACCAGGCTCTCGCCGGAGAAGAACCTCGATATGACACTTCGGGTCTTCGCGCAGGTGGCGGAGTCTCACCCGGAGGCGACGCTCACCGTGGGCGGCACCGGGCCGGAGCTCGACCACTTACGGACGATGGCGCGAGACCTCGGGATCGGTGACCGGGTGGAGTTCCCCGGTTTCGTCGACGCCGACGCGGCTATGGCTGAACACGATGTCCTGCTGCAGCCCTCGAAGTCCGACAACTGCTCCTATACGCTGCTCGACGCCGTTGCGAGCGGGATGGGGGTCGCAGCCAGCCCGATTGGCGGCAACCCGGAGATCCTGCCGGAGCGGTGCATCGCCCAACTCGACGACGATGGGGGACTGGCGCGCATTGCGGTCGAGCAGGGGCTGGACCCCACCGTCCGGCCGACTCTGCCGGATGCGGTGCCGACTGTGGCGCAGATGGCAAAGCGGATCACCGAGGTGTACGTCCGCCGCAGTGCTTCAAACGGACCCAACTCCGCGGGGTCACGATCTGAAACGAATGGGGAGGCTGATCCTACGTGAATCCCATCCTCTACGACTCCCGGTGGTCGGGGCGGCACGGCATCGGGCGATTCTCCGCCGAGGTACGCCGCAGGTTGCCGGATGCCTACGTGACTGACCTCGCCGGCCACCACCCCGTGTCACCGGTGGGCATGATCGAGACGGAGCTCAAGCCCCACGTTGGCGCTGGTCCTCGCGAACCTGAGATGACCTTCTTCTCCCCTGGGTATACCCCCTCGGTCACTTGGCGGGGGAGGCGAGTCTTCACCGTGCACGACCTGATCCACCTCGATGTCCCCACAGAGGCATCCCGCATCAAGGCAGCGTATTACTCGAAAGTGGTCCGTCCTCTGGTCCGCCGTCACGACACCCTCGTGCTGACGGTGTCGGAGTTCTCTCGTCTCCGCATTGCGGAATGGGCTGACGTCGACCCGGACAGGATCCTGACGGTCGGCAACGGCGTCGATGACCGCTTCTCACCCGCGGGACGCCGGATCCAGCGCAACCGCCCGTACGTGCTGCACCTCGGCAACAGCAAACCTCACAAAAATCTTTACCGACTGGTCGCGGCGATGGCCAAGATCCCGGATGTCGACCTGATCCTCAGCTCTGCCCCGGAGATCTCGCTGTACGAGCACGCTCATGCGGTAGGCCTCGAGGGCCGACTCATATGCCAGTCCGGGATCCCTGAGGAGGACCTCGCGGCGTGGCTCCGCGGAGCCGCCGCGGTCGCCATCCCATCACTCTATGAGGGCTTCGGCCTGCCGGCCCTCGAGGGCATGGCCTGCGGTGTTCCCGTTGTTGCTTCGAACGGGAGCGCGCTGACCGAGGTCGTCGGTGACGCAGGCATCCTCGTCGAGCCCACGGATGTCGACTCGATCATGGTCGGTCTCGCAACCGCCTTGGGCGATGAGGCCGTGCGCGCCGAACTGGCGCTGGAAGGTCCACGCCGGGCCCAGAAATTCAGGTGGGATGAAGTGGCCAGGTGTGTCCAGGGTGTCTTGGGGATCCCTGGCGGCAATGCCGCGCAACGAGTACCCCGAGGCCTGTCAGCCCGCCCGCATGAGCCGGACGCCTACTGGAAAGAAGGAGCAGCATGACCTCCGCCAGCGTCGTCATTCCCAGCCGTGGTGGAGCCGAGCGCTTGCCGCGGCTCCTGTCCGCCCTGGCCGCCCAGGACTACCCGGACTGGGAAGCCATCGTCGTCATCGATGGTGACATCGACGGTTCCCAGGCGGTCGTCGAGGAGTATGCCCATCTGCCGATCCGCCCGATCGTGTTTCCGGAGAACCGCGGTCGGGTGGCCGCACTCAACGCTGGCTTCGCCGAGGCAACCGGTGACGTGCTGATCCGGTGCGATGACGATCTCGTGCCGCGACCGGATTTCATTGCTGAGCATGTTCGGGTGTCCGGTGCAGGGGATCGCGCGGCCGTCGGGTTGTGCTTGAACGTGCTGCCTGACACCCCCTACGCGCGGATCTACGGACGGCCCGCCGACGCGCAGCACGCACGGGACGCGTACGAGCTGCCGGCCCACCTGCGATACCGGTTGTGGGCCGCCAACTGCTCGCTCTCACGGGCTCTCTACGAAATCCTCGGGGGCTACGACTCCCGCTACCACGCCTATGGCTGGGAGGACGTCGACTTCGGCTACCGGCTGAGCGAAGCGGGGGTCCCGATCGAACTGTTGCCCGGGCTGGAGACGCCTCACTACGCGGCATCGGTGACGACCGCGATCCGGGTCCGGCGGGCTTACGCTTCAGGCGAGGCACGATGGCTGTTCGACAGCATTCATGGGCTAGGCGTGAGCGGTCCCGCTGGCCCGACCGAGGCGTCACTCTGGAACCGCATGGTCAACACGCTGGCCGATCACCTGACGGACGTGACGGCGCAGCGTCTGGCGCGAATCGTTGACGGACTGCTACCAGTGATACCTACTTTCATGGGGCGCAAAGCAGTCGCCGCTGTCGTTGAGGCATCAGGCGTTGCCGGCTACCGGTCGGCAAATGACGTCTCGAGAAACTGACCACCGCCAGACCCCGTCAAGAGAGCAAGTGGTCAGTTCCTACGGATCACATCGACGTCTTTGCTGCGGGAGCTCTGGTTCAACCCAAAAATTGAAGGGGCCGAGCTCTCCGTGAATGTGAAAGCTTTCGTCAGAAAGTCGGTGTACAAGCCGCTACTGTGGCGAGCGACCCCGATCCGTCTCGCGTGGGCAGGCGGTGAGGATGAAGAGGGCAACTTCGGGGACCAACTCGGCCCGCTGCTGATCAGTCGGATATTTGGAGTCCGGGTGAAGCATTCGGGAGTCTCCGCTGCGGACATGGTCGCGCTGGGGTCGATGATGGAGGGCGTCGAGGAGCTGG
The DNA here is from genome assembly GCF_034933565.1 of Raineyella sp. NCBI lineage: Bacteria > Bacillati > Actinomycetota > Actinomycetes > Propionibacteriales > Propionibacteriaceae > Raineyella > Raineyella sp. The sequence goes on along the minus strand of NZ_JAYFNG010000011.1, from coordinate 150,620 downwards.
TAACAGGACTGCACCCGTATATCTGGGGGACAGGATTCATACAACCCGGCCCTGACTACTCTGGCCGCGCGCTGCGCATTCGTGCCGTACGAGGGCGGATGACACTCGAACGCTTAGGATCGTTGGCTCCCGAAAATACTGCGCTCGGAGATCCTGGCCTCCTCGCCAACATTGCCTTCCCCGAGTTCCAGTCCCTTCCGAAAAGATTTAAGGTCGGCCTCATTCCCCACTATGTGGATCAGGGTGATGTCCGTGTCAGACAGTTTTCTGCCCTTTCTGGTGTACGTCTGATCAATGTTCTTCGCCCCGTTCCGGAAGTCCTTCGAAATATTTCAGAGTGTGATCTGATCCTTTCTTCGAGCCTCCATGGGTTGATTGTTTCGGAGTCGTATGGAATCCCGAACTATTGGATCCAGCTGGGGGATGATGTCATCGGTGGTCGCTACAAGTTCGACGACTACTACTCCACCTTCGGGCGGAGGGCGCGGAGTGTCGATGTGCAACGAGCCGTGGCATCTGCTGAGGAACTCACGAGATCCTGGCAGCCGCTGCCAAATGTTCCGCAGGTGCAACGTGACCTTATCCAGGCTTTCCCCGGATATCGGACATTCGGAAGCGGCGTTGATGTCCGGAACATCGGCGGGTAGCGAAAGGGTTTTGTGTGGGATCCTAGGGCTGCTCAGTCCTTCTTGAACGGGGATGATCGCCGGCCGCGGCGACCGCGATCTTGCCGAAGTCATCGACGACCCGCTCCGGCGCGTACTCCGCCGACATTCTTGAGGCAAGAACTCCTCGTCGGTTCCTCTCAGAGTTATCCCGCATCGCCTCGCGCAGTGCCTCTGCGTATGCCTCCTCGTCATTTTCAGGCACCAGATAGCCGGTATCGGGCCGGACGAGGCTGCGGACACCGGGGGAGCAGTCGAAGACGACTGAAGGGACTCCGGCTGCCGCTGCTTCCAGGATGGTCAGCCCAAAACCCTCGAATCGAGAGGTGAGCAGGTTGAGAGAGGCGGGACGAAGTGCCGCGGCCGCATCATCTGTTCGTCCCATCAGCATTACCCGTCCACCAACACCGAGTTCCCGGATGTAGGTCTCCATCTGCTCATAGAGGTCACCCTCGCCGTAGATAAGGAGTTTCCAATGACCGAGATCCGGTGACGCTGTTGCAGCGACGAAGGATCGGATCATGACGTCGATCTGCTTCTCCCATGTGAACCTCACCAAGGCAACGGCGATGGGCCCGTGCGAAGTTCCGGGGATAATCCCGCCCGGAAGAGGGTTCCTGAGGTGGTAGCACGGGACTCCCGTGAGTTGCTCCAGCTGGGCCGCATCCTGTGGCGTCAGAGCGGTGATTGCATCCATGTCTGCAAAATTCTCGGGGAGCGCCTCGCAGAGCCAAGTCTCGTATTTCAGTGCATCAAACGATGTGTGGTGCTGCCCGATGAAGACGGGGCCGCTTTCCTTTCGCGTGAATCCGGACTCCTTGAGGACCATTCTCGACTTTACGTCTGTGAAGACGACGATCGTGTCCGACCCGAGACCGGAGATGAAACGGCGGAAGCGCCTCAGCGCCCAGAGGCGGTCCATTCTCTTGAATGCCACGAAAGGCAGCGCCCACAGCCTTTTCATGGGGTTCCCGTTACCGCGAAGCAGTGGGCCCGCATGCAGTCGTTCTCGGCGGAAGACGACAACAGTGGGAAATTTTGCTGGGCTCGTTCCCGGCCACAACGATACGTGAGTTACGGCGACGCCGGCAGTTGAAAGCGCTTCCGAAATGGTCTCCATATACGTGGATCGCCCGCCCATGTGGGGAAGTCTTGGGTCGACGAAGATGACCCGGTTAAATTCTTGGGGCCACACCGGTCTCAGCCTTTCCATACTCGTGCCGTGCCGCCAGATCCGGGTCCTGGCGGGGTATCTTCGGGGAAGGGGAAGGGAGGAGATCAATCCTGAAGGCTTTCGGGAACGGTGAGCGGGGGATTCGTTTCACGATTCAGGATCCAATAGTATTCGTTTTCTGGCAAGGTCTCCGTCTTGGCCAGCCGGTTTTGATCGACATCCATTGTGTGCAGCTGAGATGTGTATTCCGAAATGTGTTCGTTTTTCCATCTTCGGTCGACAATGAGCCGTCTCTTGGTGGCATTCAGGCCATTCTTGGCTGCCGCTTCCTTTACGGCATCATCGGCCGGATGCCACCACAAGTAGGGGAGATCCTCCATGAGCACGACTGTCACGCGAGGATCGCGGCGCAGGAGTGCTAGGGCGGTGTCCCGGACCGCTCGGTGGTCCTCATTGACTGCCAGGCCTTGTCCCTGTGCGCTCCGGCGGCGATGTTGGTATAAGCGGTGTTTGAGGCCACGTAGAGGTTGAACGAGAGGCGCGAGAATTCCTGGTGTACTTGCGATCCTGTGGGTGACATGAGCCATCCGATCGCCGAGGGGATCAGCCACAGGGACGCCCGCACCGGCGGGGAGCACCACTATCGGCTGGTCTCCAGAATGCTGCTCGATCCAAGCAGAGAGCTCACGTCGGAGATCCTCCAAGTCGGCCGCTCGCCGTTCGGGGGTCGTATAGGCTCCGTCCAGGTAGGGCAGGTGCCGAATGTCGGCCTGCGTGTCTGCAAATGCTCGCTTGTCCTCATCGAGACGTTCGATCATCAGGGCGTGAGAGTCGGGGAATCCGCAGGTGCGGTCCCATGCCGTGGTCAGGGCTGGCTGTGGTTCTCCTGCAAAGACGGTCCAGACCTCTGTCGTGGTGCTGCGGATCACTTCTGAAGCGCTGAACAGTGCGTCGTCAAGGTGCGGCGACAGCACGAGTACGGGGCGGCCATGGAGCCAGTCTGCATCGTCTGGTCCGGCGCTGGAGCCGGCCCGCGAGGCCGTGAGAAGGTCGGACAGCCGCTGAGCGAAGTGGGGGGTGTCGAACTCGCGTGCTCTGTCCTGGCAGCGCTGGGAGAGGTCGGTGAGATCTGCCGGCGGGAGGGTGAGGATACGTCTCGTTTCGTCCATCAGTTGCTCGGGTGTTACCCAGTGACCGCAGCCGGGAACCTTTTCGACCACCTCGCGGGGGCCTGCGGTGTCGATGACCACCGGAATCGTTCCACCCGACATGGCCTCGACCGTCGTCATGCCGAAGTGCTCCTGGGTCTCGGGGTGTTCTGAGGCGTCCTCGCCGTACCCTTGGGCATGCCAGTAGAGCGTCGATGTCGCATAGAGTGCCCGAAGCTCGTCATACTCCGCATCTCGATGGAACACGACGGGAGTTCCGCCAGCGAGTCTCTTCAGCTCATCGAGGTAGGGTCGGCTCCGATCTGGGCAGGCGCCCACGACGTGGAGCTCCCACCCGTTCTCATGAAGGTCGTCCATGCGGGCGAATGTCGACACCAAGATGTCCAGCCGCTTGTTCGGAACACCGGGGACCGGGGCTTCCATACGCCCGACCACCAGGATCCGCTGTAGACGGTCGGTCATCGCTGGCATCGCCGGACATGGAGGGTAGAGGATCTGGGGTTCCACGTTCCACCTATCCCGGATGTGACCAGCAGTGAATTCTGAGTTGGCGCACACCATGTCATATGTTTCACGAAAATCTTGACCCTTGTGAAGAAATTTATTTCGCAAGAGTTTGATGGTCGCCATGTAGATTCGGCGCGGCCCGCGGTAAGAGATGCCCAGACGGTGGGGGAAATGGCAGATGTAGACACTCAGATCGCCCATTCCGGCAAGTTCGCTGCGATACAGGCAGTCGACGAAGACGGCAGGGGAGCGTCGTGACATCGTCCGTTGCCAGGACCACTCCTCGAGTAGGTCGAAGATCGCTCTGGGTAGTGCATGCATCCAAGCTGGGAGCTCGGGGAGTGGAAGGACCTTGGCGTTGCCAAGGTCGACGCCGAAATGATCGTCGATCCAGCCGGGGTCGGTCGAGTCATTGGTGGCGAGGATCGGGTCGTAGCCGAGCTCGGCGAGGGCGCACACCATGGCGACGGCGTATCTTTCCGCCCCGCCCCCGCTGGTGATCCCCGGCATGAAGACCAGGGCTTCGCCGGGATGAGGTGTAGCGGAGGCCGTACCGCCGATGCCGGTCTCCGGTCCAGGGAGTTTCTTGCGGACGCCGAACCGCCACCATCCCTGCCACATGCCGATCGCCAGGCCCATGCGGGAGGCGAGACCTGCCCAGTCCCGATTCCGGGGTGACAGTGTCATCCTCACGGCGTTGGCGAGACAGCGGAGCGGCTCCACCCGCCATGCACCGCCACGCAAGTGCGGGGATGCCTTCCACAGATCGTGGCGTTCGCACATCGCCATATGCCACTCACCGGACAGCCGAGAACTGTGAAAACGAGCGCCTACGCCTGCTCGCTCGCGGTAGAGGATACGGACGCCGGGTGCCGGAGTGATGAGGTGGCCGGCTGCCTGGAGCCTTGCGGCGAGATCGTTGTCCTCGATGCCATGGGAGAGCGCCGCGTCGTACCCGCCGACCTCGATCGCCAGGTCGCGGCGAAGGCCGGAGTTTCCGCCGAGGAGGATCGGCCATGGTCGTGCAATCGGTTGCCCGAGTGGTTCGCCCGGAGCGAGGCCGGCGTCTAACGTCTGCCAAGCCTGTGGTAGTCCGCGACGGAGTTCCTCGTCGGTCGCCCGCAGGCCGGGACCGCTGAAGACCTCGACGCTACCGAGGGCAGAGCTTCCCTCGGCGACCCAATCACGTGCGACGACATCATCCGAGTCGCAGAACAGCCACAGGTTTCCGTCCGCGACGGACATACCGACGTTACGGGCATAGGCAGGGCCCTGGCGGTCGCGGGCCTCGACGTACCGAAGATTCAACCGCTCCTGCCACGGCCTGATGAACTCGTCCAGCCCGTCGCCGGATCCGTTGTCCGCAATGATGACCTCAAAGGGCGGGGCCCCCACTTGCTGGGCGAGGGCATCGAGCTGTAGTCCCAACGTGCCGGTGCTGTTGTGACAGGGGATGATGACGGAGACGTCGACGGTGCTGTCAGGCCGAATCACGACTGCACCAACCGTGCGATGGTGCGGGCGGGCTCCGTCGAGGGAAGTGAGATGGGGGAAGTGGGGGCGCTGCCGTAGGGAGACAGGCCATAGCGATTCCAGAAGGAGCTCAGCCAAGCAGGAGGAGACGGGTGATGGACCCAAGCCGGGAGCCCGTGGTGTGCAGCCTCAAGGGTGCCGGTTGAGAAGATCGACACGACCGGTCGGCCCATCTCAGTGATGGGGCCCCGTGCCGAGACGAAGTGAACGCCAGCCGCACGCATGACGCGATGCTGGAGACGGGAAAGGACGTCGGCTTCGTTCGGATGCGGACGGTATTCCGCGCCGGTCCGTCGGGTGAAGTCGATGTAGAGCCGCTGTTTCTGGCTGCGAGGGAGCTCAGTGCCGTGCAACTGACCCAGCAGGACCGGATGCTCGTCGAGGACCGGGGCCGACGGCTGTCGGGAGGCGTCCCACAGCATCTGGGAACCAACCGTGCGCCACGAGACTCCGGTGCGCCCGGCGGTCCAGTAATCGCCGTCCTCCTCGGACCAGGCCAGGAGGTGCGCGCCGTCGTTGAGTGGTGGAGCCCAAGGGGTGAGCAGGCCGTGCTGGACGACGAAGTAGCTGGCATCGTGTCGCTGGGCCCATGGTTCCACGCGCCCAGCGAGGTCGTTGTAGGCGCCCAGCGTGACGATGGCCCGGATCGAGTGTGGGAGCTGGTCGAGGCTGCCGAACTCTGTGTCGTGCTTGTCCGGCCCGAGATCCCTGATTGCCGCCGGGACGCTGGTCAGCACAGCTGTGCGTCGAGGGTCCAAGTGCTCCAAGGGGGCGCCGATGGCAAACCGACAGCTGGGGGACCACACATCAATCACGACGAGGACATCGGGCTCATCGGCCGGGAGCAAGAGGTGCGCAGACGGCCGTACCTCTGGTCTTCCTCTCCGTCGTGTCCACGACATGATGCGCCGTGCTCGTCGCTGGGACGCATCCCACGCCCGCCACGCTGCAAGGTCGGTGGGGAAGGCCAAAGATCCGTCTGCCGGGGCCGTCACTCTGCCCACAGTGCCTCCAGGTCGTGTGCTCGGTGTCGGAAGGTATGGCTGTCCAGCGTCCGGCGGCGTCCCTGCTCCCGGAGCCGGCGCATCTCCGGTGTGTCCGCCAGGCACTTCCTGCAGAGCTCGGTCAACTCGTCCTCGTTCTTGAAAACGAGGATTTCGGTCCCTGGCTCATAGAGGTCCGCCACATCGGAGCGATCGATCAACTGCACCGCACCGACCCCACAGGCTTCGAACGTCCGCATTGTGAAGCCGTCCTGGGCGCCGTGGATGTTGAGCGTCGCCGCCGACCCGTGCATGACGCCGTAGCCCTCTGCCAGGGGGAGGTCCCGGCCGTTGGGCACTCCGATCGAGGACGTGCGCCATGTACGTAGACGGTCGACCGGGTGGTCGGACCAGTCACGGCCATAGGCCCGCACCGGCAGGCCACGCTCCACCAGGCCGTGCAGCAGCGCCTCACGCTTTGGATATCGGGCGCCGATGAAGGAGATAGTGGCGTCGTATGGCCGGTGTCTCACCGTGATTCCCGGGTCGAAGGCCAAGGGGACGTGCAGTGCGGGGATCCCCTGGCTCACCAACTGGCGGACGTCTGCTGCGCTGTAGCTGGCGATCCTTGCCCGGTCGGCCAGCTGCGGGAGATCCTGGTCCATCTTGGTCAGCTCGTCATAGAACCAGATGCCTGCAGGGATCCGGGCGTCGGCGACCGCCTGCCAGAACCGGTCGGTCAGGGCGTCTCCGCGTACCACCAGCAGGAGGCCCGGGCGGGTCTCCCGCAGGACGTCGATGGCCCGATCTGTGGTCTGTTCCCGGGACAGATGCTGCCCAGTGCCCCTGATCTTTGCGGGCAGCTCATGCCGGACCTTGTTGTAGACCTTGTCACCGGCCGAGACGTCGTCGTAGCGGTGGGACCTCACGTCATAGCCGAGCGCCATGAACGCGTTCTCGATCGATCGCCAGTAGCCGTGGAACTTGGGCGTGACGATCAGGAGCTTCCGGGGTGAGCGGGTCACAGCTGCTGCCGCCCCTCCGTTCGTGTAGCCGAAGGGATGATCCTGGCCGGAACGCCACCGGCGACGGCCCCAGCAGGGACATCGCGCACCACGACGGCCCCTGCAGCCACCGTAGCGCCGTCGCCGATGGTGACACCGCCGAGGACCACGACATTCTGCCCGAGGAACACGTGGTCGCCGATGATGATCGGGCCGGTCCCGCGTACCGTGTGGCGGTCCTCCCGTCCGTGGTCGGTTGTGGAGACCATGACGTTGTCAGCCAGCACGCAGCCACGCCCGATGGAGACGGGGTCGATCGAGTGGAGGTGGCAGCGGTGTCCCACATAGGTGTCGGCGCCGATGCTCAGGCTGCTGTGATCGCCCTCCGTGGCGAGCCAGGCGCCGTCCCGGATCAGCACGCGGTCAGCGATGCTGATCCGAGGAACCCCTTGGAGGAGGAGCGGCCGGATGATCACCGTGCCGTGCCCGATGTGGGCGAACGCGCGGCGCAACACGGGCATGGTTGCTCGCGCGATGTGGAAGCGCAGCCCGGCTCTCTTCTCTACCAGGAATTGGGCCACGTTCATGGTTGCGCATCCTCGTGCAGTGGTGTGCTGAGCCGTTCGTACAGAGCGATCCCCAGCACGAGGAAAGCCAGCGAAGTAAAGAAGACCTCCCCTAGCTGCCAGGCACACACCAGCAGAACGATGATGGCGCCCTCGGCGGCGCACAGGTTGGATCCGACCTGACGCTTGACGCTCAGCAGGCCCAAGCCGATGCCCCCGAAGAGGACCAGGATCGCGACGAACATCGGGATGCCGCCCTCTACGCGCAAAGCCGCGTAGGAGTCATGGAACCACATGCTCTCCCAGTGCATGACCGAAACGGTGGCGGTGTTCAGCCCATCGCCGTACCAAGGCGATGCGGCGAGCTTGACTTGCTCGGCGGCGTGGATCTCGGAGCGAAGCAGGTCCGTGCCGGTCCGATCGGCGAAGGGGCCAATCTGAGACGTCGTCTCTTCCACGGCGGTCAGTGCCCAGATGCCGAGGCCGAACGCCGCGAGGCGGGCCGGCAACGGAAGTCGGTTGCGGATCAGCCACCATCCCAGCCCACAGACCAACGCGGCGATCGACGTGCGTGAGCCCGTCGCCCAGACCAATGCGAACATGACGACGACCAGGACGACTTGGTGCCATCGCTTGCGCGCCAGAGGCAAGCCGAGTAACGCGAATGCGGCATAATACAACCCTGCGACGTTCTTGTCACCGAGCCATCCGGTGAGATATGGCGGGTAGTCGTTCGGTGCCAGCCCGGCATAGAACGCGGGGACGTTGACAAGCACCAGGCTGGCCAAGCCCCCCACCACGATCGAGCGCCAATGCAGCCGCCCCTGAGCCACCATCACGGCGAAGAGGAAGAGTAAGACGAACCGGAACGATCGCTGGGCCCACGGTTGGCCGACGATGACCGAGACAACGACCACATGACCCAGCATGGCGAAGTAAAGCAGCGTCGCCCACTTCAGGCTCGGCGTCTCGACCGATGGCCGGACGAATATCCAGCACGCCCCGACCACCGCCGCGAACACCCCCACGTCAAGAGGCATACCGGGCGGAACGCCGACCCGCCAGAAAGGAATGCTCAGCCCCACCAAGAGCTCAGCGAAGCGCAGATCGCGCCATGAATCGGTCGGCCTCTGGACAAGCGGCAACCGATAGCGGTCATCCACCACTATCGCGGTCATGCGCGCCTCCCCATCTGCGAGGACAGGTCGACCGACCCGCCCTCATGCATCCGCTCCGTAGAGTCCGGCAGAAGTACCGGGAATATTCTAGGACGCGGCTGTGGGGTAGGGGCAACCGTTGGTCCACCGGTAACCCCGCGTGGTGCCGCCTTCCCGGGGGGAGTGTGAATCCAGAGGCAGTGTTTGGATGAGCGAGCGCAGAGTGGCCACGGCCCGTCCAAGCGATCAGTGGGAGAGGCCGCGGTCGGCCAACTCCTGCAACGCGTCGTCCCAGAGCTGCGATGAGACGCCGGGCTTGTCCCAGGACCATGTGATGAACGAGGCGACTGCGTCACGTGTCGTGATCGCCGGCTGCGGTGCGCCGAGCTCCCTGCTGGTGCTCTGGTCGCTGCAGGCGTGGATGATGTCGCCGGCGCGATGAATGTCCACATGCTCGATCCCGTGCCCGCCGTCGGGAGCTCCGGACAAGGCGTACTCGGCGATCTCGTTCATCGCGGTGCGCACGCCGGTGCCCACGTTGAGTGTCCGGACAGCACCGAGCGGGGTGGGATGCTCGGCCAGCCAGTGCAATAGGACGGCGACGTCCTGCACCGCCACGAAGTCACGGGTCTGCAGACCGTCGCCGTAGACCAGCAGCGGCTTGCCCTCGCGCATCCTGGCGAGGAAGGCGGCGAGGACCCCGGTGTAGGGGTTGTGCAGGGCCTGGCCCGGGCCGACCACATTCTGCGGGCGTACGACGCTCACCGGGATCTGACGGGCGGTTGCGGTGAGCAGGGCCTCGGCCTCGCTCTTGGTCTCACCGTAGACCGAGACGGGCCGATGATCGTCCGACTCGCGTGAGGCCTCGGGTGAAGCGTCGGGGTCTTCGGGGGAGTCGAACGTTACCGTCCCGTCCGGGTGTCGATAGCGGCCCTCTCCGTATACCGCGCGGGAGCTCATGGCGACCAGAGGAACGCCCCACTCACTCGCCTGATCCGCTGCCATGCGAGTGCCGCCGACGTTCACGCCGCGATAGCGCTCCACCTCATACATCGACTGCGCGGTGCCAGTCTCGGCGGCGAGATGGATGACGACATCCGGCCGCGACGACTGCCTCCACACCGACCGATCGGTAACGTCTCCGCGGATGACCGTGCCCGGGAAGGCGCGAACGGCGGAGTCGGGGTCGGCATGCACCTGTGGCGACAAGGAATCAAGGGCGACGACGTCCCAGCCCCTCGACGCCATGCGCCGGGCCGTCCACTGTCCGATGAATCCGACGCCACCCGTGATGAGGGCCTTCATGTCTCCCGGTCACTTCCTCGCTCTTGCGGCGTAGACACACTCGAGGTGGGGCTACGCCTCCTGCAGGACGCACGCATGCGCTTGTTCGTGTGGTTGCCGTCCATGACGGCAACTGGTCATCAGGTGAGCTGCCCGAGCTCCACCAGCCGGGCGAACTCGTCGTTCGTCTCCCTCAGGTCACTCATGGTCCCGCGGTCCGCAAGGCGTCCCTGGGAGAAGAAGAGGATCTCGTCGGCATTGCGTACTGTTGACAGACGATGGGCGATCACGATCACGGTCATCTGGCCGTGTAGGGCCTCGATGGTCGAGGTGATCTCGTGCTCCGTCTCGTTGTCGAGGGCGCTGGTCGCCTCGTCGAGGATGAGCACTTGCGGCTGGGCATAGAGGGCCCGTGCGATGCCGATGCGCTGGGCCTGCCCCCCCGAGAGTCTGGTGCCGCTCTCCCCGACACGGGTGTCCAGGCCTTCTGGCAGAGAGTCGAGCAGGCTCTCGAGCTGGGCCTGTCGGATCACACGCACCAGCAACTGCGGATCAATATCTTCCACCGGCTGCCCATACGTGATGAGGTCTCGGATGGTGGCGTCCCACAGGTACACCCGTTGGGACACCGCCGCCACGCTGCGACGCCAAGCACCGGGGTGTGCGACGACATCGACGTCCCCGACAGTGATGGTGCCCGAGGTCGGCGAGAAGAGCCCCAGCAGAATGTCGGCGAACGTTGTCTTGCCCGCTCCGGAGGACCCCACCAAGGCGACAGTGTGACCGCGGGGGATAGTGACTGACACATCCTCCAGGACCGGCGTGTCCGCATCCGGATAGGTGAACCCGAGCCCGCTCACGACGATGTCGGACTCCGGTAGGCCACCGGCGTCGTCTCTGGATTCAGGGGCGGCGTCCTGAGTGGCGTCGAGTTCCGCGATCTGGTCCACGAGCCGGTCCACGGCGGGCAGGCTCGTGCGGATCGTGTTGACACTGGTGACCGCTCGGTTCAGTGACGGTGCTATGCGTACCGAGGCCGCAGCGAAGATGGCGAGCAGCCCGAATGCCGTGGACTGTGGGCTTGTCGCGAACAGCAGTAGGCCCACCAGGAGGATCCCGAAGATCATCACGATCTCCATCAGATACCGGGGGAGCTCGCCGAGGATCTGCTGCTTGCGCTCAGGCTGGACGATCTCGCGTCGATTCCGGGCGAATTGCTCGACGAAGAAGTCCTCACGCCCGAAGATCCGCGACTCGCGGAAGCCCTCGACCGCAGGGTTCACATAGGACCACATCCGTGTGTTGAGGCGAAGGGTCTGGACCCCGAAGCGGAGAGCGTGGGGCTTGACCACCCGGACCATCAGTAGAGCGGCTCCGCCGAAGATGACCACGGCGACCAAGGACGGCAGGGGGGCGAGGACAAGCAGGGTGCCGAGGAGTGCCACCGCCGTGGCGAGGTCGGTGATCAGGCTGATCACACTGACCCAGGCCTGCGTGAATGCGATGTTGACAGTGCTGGTCACCGTCTGAAGGATCTCGGGCTTCGTCCGGCCGCGGTGGGAGGCGTACGTGGCATGGACGTAGCGGTGAAGCAAGGCGGCCTGGGCGGCGGCTGATGCCCGCCCCATCTGCCCGATGCTCCACCAGCGTAGGGCGAGCATCACCAGGTCCTTGAGGATGAACATGACTCCGACGAAGAGAGCGCAGTACAGAAGAAGTCTCTGATGGTCGTCGGTTCCGAAAAGGGGAACTAAGTAGCGCGTGACGGTTGACGGCAGTTCCGTGGTGTTCGTCAGTAGCTGGGTCAGGGGCATCATCGCGATCACGCCGAGCAGGTCAAGACCTGCCATCAGGATCGCGGCTACGGCCATCAGGACCAAGGTGCCTCGCATCCGCCATGGCACCAAGGTGAGGGGAACACGGATCCGTGCCAGGAATGACAAGTCACCCGCATGCTGCGTCGGCATGTCCATCCCGCGAACCTCCCCAAGGCAGCTGAAGTCGCCCGCGATGCTCCAGCTTTGATCCCCCTGTGCCTCTTGCTGCGGCACCTGCGGATCGGTCACATGTTACCCAGCGATCATACGAGGGTGTGCCGACGAGTTCGACCCCGACCGCTGCGCGAGATCGGGCCTGGGGGTGCCTCTCGAGTGGTGTGCGCGGAGCCGGGCGTGTCGCGATTCTTGGCGTTGTGGGGCGGCCTATTTGAGCACCTCTTATTTGAGCACCTTTAAATTTCTCATCAAACTGCTAATTTTTGTTATTGGATTCCTTTCTGGCCCATCCTCCAGCGATGCGAAACCTGACTTGTCCCTCCAGATTTCCCAAGATTCCACCGGCTTGATGGGCGAATTGGAGCCGCTTCAGATTCCCACCCCTTCTTGACCTTATGTAACTAGGGAGAAGTTTGACGGTTTGAGTTACTGCCCAGCGGAATGACATCCCTCTGACCGGACGCCCAATTTGGCGACTTTTGGCCCACAGGTGGACTTGTGACCGCATGTAGTTGCGCTTCTGTCTGAGTATCCCTGCCGGCTCGCTCCTTAGGCGATAATTTACGATGGCGTTGGGTGCAACTTCGATCCGCACACCATTTTCAATTGCTCGCCATGAAAATTCGACATCTTCGGAGCCGCCGAGGAGGCTGACATCCATTCCTCCTAGCCGTAGGTACGTTTCACGACGAATTGCAATGTTGCATCCGTAGGCGAATCGCTCGTAGTTCAAGTATGTGAATGGATTGAGGAGGACCGGTCTCGCGACCGCCGTGCCGTTTTCAATATTTAGGAAGGCTCGCCAAACAGGTTCGCTGTTCAGGGAGTCGAGCCTCAGTGGGCCAGTTGCAAGGACGTCGGATTCTCGGAGGATCTCAATCAAAGAGCTCAACCAGTGAGGAGCTACAATGTCGTCAGAGTCGCAAAAAGCGATGTATTCGCCTCGGGATTCCTGAACTGCTCGATTGCGTGCTGGGCCGACCCCCCGTGCTTGATAGGCATCAATAACTCGGATCTGGAGACGGTTGTGGTAGCGCTCCGCTACCTCGTTGAGGTGGTCTGCCCGTTCATTGTCGGCGACAAGGACCTCGAATAATGGTGGATCATCTTGAGCTGCCAAGGCGTCCAGTTGGGCCGGAAGAGTTTTGAGCGATTTGAAGTAAGGGATCAGTACGCTTATTTCAGGCTTACTTGATTCAAGTGTCACGGGGGCTCCCGGTGGGGTAAGGGGTATGCTTACCGGCTATAGGGCGATCTTTATTGTAGGGGTAGCGGGTGGCTAGAAGTCTTGATCAGTGGGCTATTGGCCACCCGTAGGAAGGAGGAACGAAGTGCCCCATCGGGGCGGGAGTTGCGGGCCCGCTCCCGTCGCCGCACCGGACGTTGCGTTTGTGGCTGACTCCGCATCGGCGTCCGTCCGATGTCCATAGAGGATGGCGATGCGCGAGTCATCCCTGCCGGGAATGGTCGGGCGATCAATCTGGAGCCCCTGCTTAATTCCCATCGTGAGCGCGCTGACCAACGTGAGCCCTGCCCCAGCTACAAGCGCCCCCGCGGCAAGGGCGCTCAAGCGGCGGGTGTCGCCATTCGTGCGGCCCATCGTCAATACTCCTATAAAGACGGTCGCGGCCGATAGGACTCGTTCCCCGGGATTGACAAGTACCCCAACCTGTAAGGGTAACAACAGGTAGACGAGGATCAAGGATCCCGTGATGATCAGCTCGGCTGGCTGGTCCGTCCAGATTTTCTTACGGTTGCGCACTATCGAGCCGACCAGAAGGACCAGAAGCAGCGCCAAGGAGAAATTTGCTGCGACTCCGAGCCAATAGAGGACCGGCATGGCATCGCCGTCACCAGCGGTGCCGACCTGAAGATTGCCGTAGGCGCCGAGCTTCGTGGCCGTGTAGCCCTTATAGAAAAGATGGGAAAGCAGCCCGGATCTGCTGACGCCGCCGGACTCGGCCTGTTTGAAGGATGCAAGGGAATACCACACCGCGAGGCCGATACTTGGCAAGATCCCCATGGCATAGGCAAGGACACGCTTGGCCCGCCAGGCAAGGCCCAAGCCCACTACGCAGTAGACCGCGTAAGCGATGCCGTGTGACGCGAACATCAGGAGGGAGCAGACCAGCACCCCAACGGGCGACACGATCCAGGCGCGGGGAAGGCCAAGGACGAACATCAGCAGCACCAAGCCCAGCTGGCTACCGATGTAGCCGTTCCAGAAGCCAGACCCCACCACGATGGTCAAGGTGAAGAAGACCCCGCCCGCCAGCGGACGAACATCGTACTTGCGGACGAGGATGTCGACTGCTGCGGCACCGAGTGCCAAGTAGAGCATGACGTAGACGAAACCTGCGGACATCGGCCCCATGACGAGGTTTAACCCAGTGAGGACAGCCTGTCCGAGCGCATAGGGCACGGGGTATGTCGCAAATGACATCCCCTCAGCAGCGTGTCCGGTCAGTATCCAGGAAGCTGCAAACGCTTCATACATCCACCCGCCGAAGTCCTGGAAAGCTGGCCATCCGGCCACTACCAGGAATGGCACCACCAGTGCGAGGCTCAGCGTCAGCGACACCAGCCCCGCGGCATGCAACCGTGACCACGTCCGGATGTCCAATCCAGCTCCCCCCGAGCCACAAGATCCCTTATCGGAGCTAGGCCCCTCATGATGGCGCACGAGCACCCGCGACCTACCTGCGTCAGGTGCTGGCGGGTACGACGCCCGGTGAGCGTCCTGATCGGCAGCTTCTCAGGCGGCGGCCCCTTCGAGCAACATACATGCCTGTGGGAGAGGTCTCGCCCAGGGGAGCCAGGGAGCTCCGGGCGTTGATCCCGCCGGGCAGACTCTGACCATGCGGATGCGGGGGACAGTTAAGAGGCATCACCGGCGTTGGCCGGCAGTGCTGACGGTGCTCGGTGTGGTGCTGCTCGGTTGCGTGGCGGTGGCGACAGTCCTCGTCCTACACCCCCGCATCGACCCGGTGGCGCCGGTGGATGCGCTCTATGTGATCGGCCCGGCTGACAAGCGGATCGCGGAGGCCCGCCAGCTGATGGCGGCCGGAGCGGCGCAGACGTTGATCGTGACGGTGAGCGTGGACCCGAAGACCGGCGAGGTCTACACCAAGGACTTCTGCGATCCCCAGCCGTACGAGGTGATCTGCGTCCAGCCCGATCCGTACACCACGCGCGGTGAGGCCGGCGTGCTGGCGCGCCTGGCCAAGGAGCACGGCTGGTCGCGGGTGGCGGTGATGACCGAGACCAGCCATGTCGCCCGCACCCGGATGTGGATGGATCGTTGCGTGCCGGTCCCGGTGTCGGTCTGGGCCTCCGCCGAGCGGCGTACGCCGTTGTCCTGGGTGGGCGCGATCGCCTATCAGAGCGGCGCATGGGCCAAGGCCCAGGTCCAACGCGGCTGCCCCTGACGCCCCTTGGCGCCGACGCGCCGCCGGTGCGCCACGTGACGGCTCGCCTGACGTACTTCCCTCGGAGCCTGACGGCGAACCGGATCCTGGCTGCCCCGTCACCCTGTGACGTCGTCGGGACGTACGCGGACGGCCGCTATGATCGAGCGGGTGCCCCACGGCTCAGGGGTCATCCCGGCGGATCCGGGGTGGGAGCCCCGGAAAGGTTGAGATGCGCTCGGACGTGGCCTTCATCATTCCCGTGTACAACGAGGAGACCGTGGTCCGTGGCGTCGTCGAGAACGTGTTGCGCGAGTACGCCCACGTGGTGTGCGTCAACGACTGCAGCCGCGACGGGTCGGCCGACCAGGTCGCGGCCACCGGCGCCTATCTGATCAACCATCCGATCAACATGGGCCAGGGCGCGGCCCTGCAGACCGGCATCGAGTTCGCGCGCCGCATCCCGGGCGTCGACTACTTCGTCACGTACGACGCCGACGGCCAGCACCGGCTGGAGGATGTCGCGACGATGCTCGACACCATCGCCGAGACCGGCGACGACATCATCCTCGGGTCGCGGTTCCTCGGCACCGAGGCGGTCGGGATGACCCGCACCAAGCGGATCGTGCTGCGGCTGGCCACGTCCTTCAGCAACGTCCTGTCCGGGCTGAAGCTGACCGACACCCACAACGGACTGCGGGTGTTCAACCGCAAGGTCGCCCGGGAGATGCAGATCACCATGCCGGACATGGCGCACGCCTCGGAGATCCTCGAGATCATCGCGACCCGCAAGTACCGCTACCGGGAGGTGCCGGTGACGATCATCTACACGGACTACTCGCGCGGCAAGGGACAGTCGATCGTGAACGCGATCAACATCGCCTTCGACGCCCTGCTCAGGAAGGTCAGCCGCTGATGCTCGTCCAGATCGCCATCATCGCCCTGGGCATCCTGCTCGGCTATCTGATCCTCGCCTCCCGCGGCTCCCACGGCGCCAAGGCGTCGGTCAAGGTCGGGCTGGTCCTGCTGGTCGTCGTGATGATCGTCACGGTGCTCAACCCGAACCTGATGACCCGGATCGCCAACCTCGCCGGCATCGGCCGCGGCGCCGACCTGTTGCTGTACGCGGTCACCGGCGCGTTCCTGTTCTACGTGCTCACCCAGTACCTGAAGTCCCAGTCCCAGCGCGACGTCATCGTCCGGCTCGCCCGGCGGGTGGCGCTGCTCGAGGCAGAAGGCCGCTACGCCGCAGTGCTCGCCCCGGCGGGCTCGCCGCAGTCCGACGCCGAGCGGGCGGGACTGCCGCGGCCTGACTCCGACCCGGCGGGACTACCGCGGCCCGGCTCCGCCCCAGCGGGCTTGCCGCGGCCCGATTCCGACTCCGAGGGGAACGGCCCGCAGCAGGTGCCGCCGACCTCCTGAGCGGCCCGTACGGCATCCCCTCAGGCGCGCCTCGGGCGGGCCGTGGCCCGCAGCGTCGCCAGCGTCTGCCGGGCCGTACGTTCCCAGGAGAATTCCGCGGCTCGGACGATCCCCGCCGCCGACAGCCGGGCGCGCTCCTGCGGGTCGTCCAGCAGCGCCACGATGGCGTCCGCCAGCGCCTGCGGATCGCGCGAGTCCACGTACGTGGCCGCGTCGCCGCCGACCTCGTGGAGCACGGGCAGATCGGTGCACAGCACCGGGCAGCCGGCCGACATGGCCTCCAGCACCGGCAGCCCGAACCCCTCGAACAGCGTCGGGAAGACCAGCAGGGTCGCCTCGGCGTACCACCGGTCGATCTCGTCGGCCGGCACCCATCCGGCCAGCTCGACCCGGTCGCCCAGCCCCAGCCGGTCGACCTCGGCCGCGAGCGGATCATTGTCGCCACCACCGCTGATCAGCAGCCGTGGACGCCGGGCGGGGTCGATCAGGGCCAGCGCCTCCAGCAGACCGACGAAGTTCTTGTGCGGCATCCGGTTGCCCAGGCTGAACAGCAGGTCGGTCCGCCGCGGCGTGTCCCGCGCCGGCCGGCCGCTGCCGGCGGGATGGACGACCTGCACCTTCGCCGGCGGCAGGTGCAGGTAGTGCACCAGGTCCGCGGCGGTCGCCGCGCTGACGGTCAGGACGCGCCGCGCCGCCCGCGCGCCGGCCCGCAGCAGTCCGCGCTGCAGCCCGGCGAGCCGACCGGGGACGTACTCGGGGAAGCGGAACGAGATCAGGTCGTGGATCGTCAGCGCCACCGGCACCGGCGAGACCGCCGGGCCGAAATTGGCCGGACAGTGCACCACGTCGGCGCCCAGCCGGGCCGCGACGAACCCGACGATCTGCTCCCCGAGTGCCCAGCCGAGCCGGCCCGAGGATGCGATCCGTGAGTCGATCACCCGCCCCGGGAACCAGGACGTGTCGGTGGCCGCCAGCTCCCGGGAGGCCAGCGCGACGAGCTGCACGTCGGCCAGCATGTCGGGGGTCATCGCGCCGTAGAGGTGGCGGGCCACCGACTCCATCCCGCCGCGGGTCCCGGTGCAGAACAGCAGGTCGACGAGGATCCGGGTCGGCCTGCCGGTGGGCGCGGGGCCGGCCGGGGCGCTCATCGGCGGGCCGTCCGGGCGGTCTCCAGCGCCTCGAGGATCCCTCGGGCGGTGTTCGCGATCGTCCGGGTGCGGATCGCCTCCTCGTACCAGTCCCGGGTCGTACGGCGCAGCGCATCGCCGCCGCGGACCGCCGAGACGATCGCCCGGGCGAGGTCGGCCGCCGCTGCGGAGCGGGCGACGAAGCCGTTGCGGCCCTCCTCGATGAGCTCGGTCGACGCGTTGGTCGGGTGGTCGATGACCACCGACGGCGTCCCGTACGAAGCGGCCTCGACCACCACGAGGCCGTAGCCCTCCCGCCGCGACGGGTTGACCAGGCAGGCCGCCTCCGCGAGCAGCCGGTGCAGCTCGTCCTCCTCGACGAACCCGGGGAACTCCACCGCCTCCCGGACGCCCGCCTCCTCCGCCGCGCGGATCACCCGGTCCCGCTCCGGGCCCTCCCCGGAGATCACCGCCCGCAGACCGGGCAGCTCCGCGCGGGCCAGTGCCAGGGCCGGCGGCAGCGCGTCGACCTGCTTGTCCTGGATGTGGCGGCCCACGAACAGCACCGTGGGCGCAGCGCCCGCCGGGGTGTCGAGCCGCGGGGTGACGTCGCGGACCGCGGAGATCAGCCCCGGGCTCCGGACCGGCTCGTGGGGCACGTGATTGGCCCGCAGCCCCTGGATCGTGTGCGCCGAGTGTCCCAGGGCCACCGGCGAGAGCCGCACCGCGAGCTGCTGCAGGGCGTCGGCGACCCGGCCCATCACCGGGCCGGAGTACTCCCGCCACTGCTGCCCGGTCCACACCTCCAGCCAGTCGACCGCCAGGACCACCCCGGAGCCGGCCAGCGCTGCGCGGGCGGCGAAGACGTTCAGCACCGGGGTGGCCGAGACGATCACCGCGTCGTACGTGTCGCGGTGCCGGACCAGATGGCGGAACACGTCGATCGCGAAGCGCAGGGCGGTGGCGGGCAGCCGGACGCCCTCGCGGTCGTACAGCTCGTACGCCGGGGCGATCGCCCGGGCCCGGACGCCGTCGAGCACCGGATCGGGGCCCTCCCACAGCCGGCGGGTCAGATAGTCCACCGTGTGTCCGGCCTCGGCGAACTCCTCCGCGAACTGTCGGTACTGCTTCTCCCCGCCACCGGTGGTGAACGGGTACAAGCAGTCGAAGACCACGGCAATGCGCATCGGGACCTCACCCTCGGGACGTGTCGATCGGCGCTGTCAGCTTACCGAGCGGCTGTCGTCGGTCGAGTCGCCCGGCACGGGGCCGTAGACTTCCGCATCATGAGCCTTCCCGCCGACCGGCTGGCCTTCGTCATCACCACCCTCGGGCGTGTCGCCCCCCTCGGCCAGCTGCTGGACAGTCTGCTGCCGCAGCTGGCCGCCGGGGACCAGGTCGTCATCGTGGCGCAGGACCACGTCGAGGAGGTGGAGCGGCTGGTCGACGAGCGGCGGCCGGTCGGCGACGACGGCACCGCGCCGCGGCTGGTCGTGGTCACCTCGGGGCGGGGTGCCGCCCGGGGGCGCAACGTCGGCGTCGAGTGCGTCGAGGGTGATCCGGTGCTGCAGTTCCCCAACGACTCCAGCGTGGCGCCCGAGGGATTCGTGGCGGCCCTGCGCGCTCTGGCACCGCGGCTCGGTGCCGGCGCGATCACCTTCCGGGACGAGCACGGGCCGAAGTTCGTCCTGCCGGCGCCGGGCACCGCGCTCGACCGGTGGAACGTCTGGAGCGTGATGGAGGTCGGCCTGCTGATCCGCCGTTCGGTGTTCCTGGCCGCCGGCGGCTTCGATCCGGACATCGGCACGGGTGCCGCCACGCCGTGGCAGGCCGGTGAGGTCACCGACCTGCTGCTCCGGGCGATGCAGCGCGGCCTGACCGAGGACTTTGTCTGGGCCCCGGCCGACGTCGCCATCGCCGGGGTCGGGGAGGCGACCGGGCTCAGCGTCACCGAGCACCGGCGCAAGGTCCGCGCCTACAGCCGGGGGACGTCGCGGATCCTGGCCCGCTGGTCGTATCCGTTGTGGTGGCGGCTGGCCTTCGTCGCCGCCGGCCTGGTGATCGGCCTGCGCCACGGCTCCACCCACCGCCCCGAGGACGGCTGGTGGGCCTTCCTCGGCCGGCTCGAGGGCTTCGTCGGCCGGGTGTCGGCGCCGCGCGACGGCCGTACCCTGACCGCGGTGCCCCGATGATCGGGGCGGTCAACCTGGGCGAGTTCAGCGTACGGGGCGCCCTGCGCAGCGCCGGGTCGATGGTCGGCGGGGCGGCCCTGGCGGTCATCCCGGCCACCACCCTGTCGATCTCGTCGCGGCTGTTCGACACCCAGGCCCAGGGCATCATCTCGACGTTCGTGATGGCCGGGACGTTCCTCGGGCAGCTGTCCTTCGCCATCATCGTCGAGTCCCGGCTCAGCACACCGGGGACCGCGCGGCGGGTGACCTTCCCCCGCTGGTTCGTCGTGCTGGGGGTGGTCGCCTCCCTGATGGTGATGGCCGCGCCGCTGCACCCCGCGCTGGTCTGCCTCAGCGTGCCGATCCTGCTGGCCTGCCTGGAGGTGGGCCGTGGCGTCTCGGTGGCGGAACGCCGCGACTCCCAGGAGATGATCAGCTCCCTCGCGGTCGGCCTGGGCGCGGTGCTGGGGCTCGGGCTGGCGTACACCCCGTACGCCGTGCTCGCCTTCATCCCGGTCGGGGCCGGCATCGGGACCGCGACCCTGGTCCGGGCCCGGCACATGGACCACGAGGCCAGCCGGGCCGACCCGTCGATCCGCAACTGGGTGCTGCTCGACACCGCCATCACCGGGGTGTCGTACCCGGTCGTCAACGCGCTGCTGCTGGGCCTGATCGGGCCGGTGCAGGCGGTGCTGTTCACCGCCGTCTCGACGGTCACCGGCCTGCTGGCGATCCCGCTGACGTTCATGCGGCTGCGCCTGCTCAAGGAGCACTCCCCGCTGGACATCGCCCTGGCCGCCACCGCACTGGTGGGCGCGGTCGGCGTGCTGATCGTCCTCGACGTCACCGGGCTGCTGGGCTTCGTCTTCGGTGAGGCGTGGCGTACGACGCCGATGCTGCTGCCGTTGCTGGCGGCCAGCGCCTGGCGGGCCGCGTCGCTGCCCACCACGATCACCTTCACCTCGCTGCGGCGGGCCGGACGGGCCCGACTGATGACCGGCCTGCGGGCGCTGTCGGCGGTGCTGACCTTCGGCCTGGCGATGGCCGGGGTGCTGAGCGGTCAGCTCACCCTCGTGTTCGTCGGGCTGCTGGTCGCCGAGCTCGCCTCGGCCGTGCTCTACGAGGTCGTGCACCGCCGGGTGCTCGGCCGCTCGTCGTACCGCGGGGCGCACTGAGCCGTGCTCGCCCCCGACTGGACCTGGCCCTCGGCCGTCCCGCTGGTGCTCGCGGCGGTGGCCCTGCTGTGGGTGCCCGGCGCGGCGCTGGCCGCCGGACTCGGCGCGGGGCGGTGGCCCGCGGTCGCGCTGGGGCCACTGATGACGACCGGACTGGTGTCGGTCGGGGGGATCATCACCCCCTTCCTGGGCCTGCGCTGGACCCGGCCCGTCGCGGTGGCCTGGCTGCTCCTGCCGCCCCTGCTCGCCTGGGGCGTACGGCTGCTCCTGCCCCGCCTCGGTGTCCTCCGGCGACACGCCGGTGCCCGGCCCCGCAGCGACGCTCGGCCTCGCGTCGGGGTCGAGTCTCGCAACGGGGTCGAGTCTCGTGTCGGGGCCGCGCAACAGGTCGGTGCCCGATCTCGCGGCGCTGCCCGGCCGTGGTCGCTGGCGGCACCCCCGGTCCGCTGGTGGGAGGTCGCCGCCGGGTGCGTGGTCGCCGTGCTGGTCGCCGTCCGTGTCTTCCGCTCGGCGACCGTACGGCCCGGCAACATCCCCCAGCAGTCGGACCAGATCTACCACCTGGGCCTGGTGCGGTGGATGCTCGACAACGGCAACATCTCCTCGCTGACCGCGGACGGCTTCAACTTCCCCGACGAGCCCCGCTTCTATCCGGCCGCCTTCCACGACCTGGCCGCCACCCTGGTCCAGTTCACCGGCGCGCCGGTCGTGGTCGCCGAGAACGTCCTGCTGCTGGTCGCCTGCGCCCTCGTCTACCCGCTCGCGATGATGTTCCTGCTGAACACCCTGTTCCCCGGCCGCCGCGGCCTCGTGGCGCTGGCCGGGGCGCTGGCGCTGGCCTTCACCGGCTCGCCCTGGAAGGTGATGGTGTGGGGAGCGGTCTGGGCCCAGGCCTTCGGCACGGTCTTCATCCCGGCTGTCGTCGGGGTCTACGGCTGGGGCCTGCACCAGATGTTCACGCGGCAGCACTGGGGCAGCGCCGCACTGCTGCTGGCGGTCGGCCTGCCGGCGATCACGCTCGCGCACCCCAGCGCGCTGTTCGGCGCCGCGGCGGGCTGCCTCGTGCTGTCGGTGGCGTTCGCGCTGCGGCATGCGCTCGCGGGTCCGCGCGACGTACGCCGGTGGCTGCCCGTCGCCGGGTTCCTCGCCCTGGCCGTGCTGGGGCCGGTCGCCGCCACCGGGTGGGCCCCGCGGGGGCTGAGTCTGCCGGGGGACCGCAGCCTGTCGCTGACCCGTACGGTCATCGGCGTCCTGACCTTCTGGGGTGAATCCCACCTGGCCACACAGATCGCCAGTGCCGGGCTGTTCCTGTTCGCGCTGATCGGCATGGTGGTCTGCGTCCGCGGCAGCCGCCGGGGCGACTGGTGGCTGGCGGCCACAGGGGTGATCTTCATCGTGCTGGGGAGCCTGCTCGACGCCCATGGGACGGCGTGGGTCTGGCCCTGGACATGGCCCTGGTACAACTGGGCCTTCCGGGTCCAGGGGGTCACCGACGTCTACGCCCTGGCCCTGGTCGCCATCGGCGCGGCGGCACTGCTGGGCCGGGCGAGCCGGCTGCGGCGGGCCGTTCGACCCGCCGCCGGACCTGTCGGACCCGTCGCCGGGCCTGGCGTCAGAGCCGTCGCCGACCCCGTCGGGCCCGCCACCCCTACCGGCGTCGGACCCGCCGCCCAACACGCCATCGGGCCGGCCGCCGGACCCGTGGCCGGGCTCCTCTCCGGGCTCGCTGCCGGGCTCGTCCTGGCCGGCGTGCTCGCCATCGTCGTCGTCCAGAGCAAGGCCGCGATCCGGCTGGTCGGCCCGCTGTACAAGCTGTCCGGTACCGCCGCCTGGATCACCACGGACAAGGCCGAGGCCCTCACCGAACTGTCGCGGCGCATGCCGGCCGACGCCGTCGTCGCGGCGAACCCCTGGCGTGGCGGTCAGTTCCTCTATCTCCTCGGACCGCAACGCACGGCCATCCCGACCGAGAAGACCTACGGCGACGACGTCGGACTCATCTCGCACGGCCTGGCCGACGTCATGTCCGACCCGGCGGTCTGCGCGGCCGTCGAGCGACAGGGGGTGACGTACGTCATCACCGGCGGCAACATGACGGCCGGCAACGAGCAGTGGTACGGCAAGTACGCCGCGGTCGACGAGGTGAGCACAGCCGGGGGCTTCCGGGTGGTCGCCCACGTCGACCCGTACACGCTGTGGTCGGTCCCGGCGTGCCCTGCACGCTGATGGGTGCTGGGGTGCTGGGGTGCTGGGGTGCCGGGGCCGGGGTGCCGGGGCCGGGGTGCCGGGGTGACCGAGCGACCGGCGCTACGGTTCGGCCGTCGGTGACGTCCGGCTAAGCTGTCAGCCATGCTTGCCCCCGATTGGACCTGGTGGACGAGCGTGCCGGTCATCCTCGTGGCCGTCGCTCTGCTGTGGGTCCCCGGGGGGCTGCTGGCCGCGGGACTCGGTGCCGGACGGTGGCCGTCGATCGCGCTCGCCCCTGCCCTGACCACCTCCCTGACCGCCGTGGGAGGCATCGTCTGCGGCGTCCTGCATGTCCGGTGGGACCTGGCCAGCATGCTCGTGGTGCTGCTCGTCCTGCCGGCCGCGGTCCTGCTCGTCCGACTGCTTCTCGTCCGGGCGGTCCCCGTACGACCCTCCGCCCGGCCGCCCCGGGGGCGGCGTCAGCATCCGGGCGGGCTGCAGGCCCCGGCAGCACCGGTGCGGGAGATCGTCATCGGCGGGGCGATCGCCGCGGCCGTCGCCGCGGCCACCGTCGTACGCGGCCTGGCGCACCCCGGCGATTTTCCGCAGCAGCCCGACACGATCTACCACCTCGGCATCGTGCGCTACCTCCTGGACACCGGGTCGATCTCCTCGTTGACCGCCGACGGGTTCAACTTCCCCCAGGAGCCCTCCTTCTATCCCGCCGCGTTCCACGGGGTCGCCGCATCGCTCGTCCTCCTCACCCACGCGCCGGGCATCATCGCGGTGCAGTGCCTGTTGTTGGTGACCGCGGCGCTGGTGTGGCCTGTGGGCCTGATGTTCCTGATGACGACGGTGTTCCCCGGGAACCGACCACTGGTCCTGGTCAGCGGCGCCCTGGCTTCGGCGATCCCCGGTTTCCCCTTCCTGCTGTCGGTCTGGGGCCCGGTCTGGCCACTCGAGTACGGCTACGCCCTGATCCCCGCCGTGCTCGCGGTGGTGGCGCTGGGACTGTCCCAGGCGTTCGGCGGACGCTCCTGGGCGAGCGCGGCGGTGCTGCTGGTGGTCGCCCTGCCGGGGATGAGTCTGGCGCACACCAGCGCGACCTTCGCGGCCGCCGTGGGAGGTTTCGCCCTGGCGGCCGCCGAATGCTGGCGCTTCGCCCACGACCCGAGCCGTGAGGCGAGCCGGAAGCCGGTGAGGCGGTGGCTCCCCCTGGCGGTGCTCATCCTCGCCGGGGTGGCCGGCCTGCTGGCCTCCACCGCGGTGGCCCCGCAGGGCATGCTGGAGACCAGCTACGACCGGGTCGACGTCCACCGGGCGGTCACCGGCCTGCTCAGCCTCTGGGCCCAGCGCAGACTTCCCTTCCAGCTCGGCGGGGCTGCCGTGCTGGTCCTGGCGGTGCTGGGGGTCGTGGTCGCCGCGGTGCGCCGGCAGGGCATCTGGCTGGCCGCCACCTGGGTGCTGTTCCTGGCCCTCGGCTTCCTGACCAGCTTCCTGCCGGGGAGCCTCACCTGGCCTCTCACCTGGCCCTGGTACAACCTCCAGGTCCGGGTGCAGGGCGTGGCCGCCGTCTACGGCGTGCCGCTGGTGGCGGTGGGGGGCGCCTGGCTCGTCCGGGCGGTGCCCGTCGACGCCCGGCCCCTCCGGAGGGTCGGACGGGTGGCGGTGATCGTGGTCGTGGCGGGTGTCGTCGCACTGCAGGCCCTGGGCAACGCGTACGCGATCTCGCGGATCACCCGCTTCGGCGGCACGTACGCGTGGGCCGATGCCACGAAGATCGCCGCGCTGCGCGAGTTCTCCCGGATCCTGCCGGACAACGCGGTGGTCGCCGCCGACCCCTGGAAGGGCGGGATGTACCTGTACGTGGTGGGGCCCGAGGACACGCTGATCCACACGGAGAAGTCGTGGGAGAGCGACGGCATCCGGCTGGCCGCCGGGCTCGATCGGCTGCGCTCCGATCCCGCCATCTGCGCCGCCGTGCACCGGACCGGCGTCACCCACGTGATCACCGGGGGGAGCACGTACGTCACGGCGGGTGCCCGCACCGACGACTATGCCGGCATCGACGATGTCACCGTCGCCGACGGCTTCGAGGTGGTCGACCGCGCCGGCCCGTACACGCTGTGGGCGGTGCCGTCCTGCCAGGAGTGATCACCTGGGCCCGGAGAGCGGGGGACTCTCCGGGCCTTCGGTCGTACCGGGCGACGTCCGTGGTGGGGGCCACGAGGCAGGGGAACCTCCGGTGACGCCGTCCGGGGCTCAGGGGCGGGCGCCGATCACGGCTCGTTGGGCATCAGGATCCAGCCGATCAGGTAGACCCACAGCGGGACGCCGGCGAGCCAGATCAACAGGATGAAGGCGAGGCGCACCCAGTTGGCGCCGATGCCGAGCTTGCGGGCGATGCCGGCGCACACACCGGCGATCACACGATTGTTGCGGGGGCGGTACCAGGTCTTCATGTCCGGGACCTTTCGGGAGTGAGCGGGAACGGGGTGGGGGTCACTTCTCGCTGGGCATCAGCACCCAGAGGATCGCGTAGACGATGGCGCCGGCGCCGCCCCAGAACAGCGAGACAGCGAACACGATGCGCAGGATGAGCGGGTCGATGCCGAACTTCTTGCCCAGGCCGGCGCACACGCCGGCGATGACGCGGCCCTCGGCCGGACGGGTGATGCCGATGTCGAGCATGGCGGGTTCCTTCCGCTGTCGGGCGGGCCCGTCGTCCGGGCCCGTCGTGATCGTGAGGCGCCCTCGGTGGCGCCTTCCTCTCCAGCGTGACCCCTGACCGGGTCACGGTAAAGGGTTTGGGCGGTGCTTCCGGGAGCAATGGGGGACAACAGTGAGCGCCCTGGGGAATCGTCCCGGGTTGTCGCTGCGCTCGCCGGGTCGCACCCCCACCGGCGTCACACCTCGACCGACGTCACACTTCCACCGGGTCGCACCCCCATCGGTGTCACGTACGGTTGGGGGCATGTCCCGTCGCCGACCCCGTCCACGCGACCCGGATCGGCTCCGCGGGCGTGATGCCGCCGCGTCCGCCTCGCCGACGGCCGCCTCACCCGAGGCCGCAGTCCCCGGGGCACCCGCGCGGGTGCTGCCCAACCCGGACCGGCCGGGGGCCTGGCTGGTCCGGATCGGCACCACCGACCAGTCCCACGTCGACCCCGACCATCCGACGGTGCTCGAGTTCGACTATCTGCAGCGCATCGCCGAGGCGGTCGATGCGTACGCCCCGGCGGGGGAACGGATCCGGATCGTGCACATCGGCGGGGCGGGGATGAGCCTGGCCCGCTACGTCGCCGCGACCCGGCCCACCTCGGCGCAGATCGTCCTGGAACCCGACGCCGACCTCACCCAGGAGGTCCGCGACAAGGCTCCGCTGCCGCGGCACTCGGGGATCAAGGTGCGCCCCGTCGACGGGCGGACCGGGATCGCCGCGATCCCCACCGACCACGCCGACATCGTGGTGCTCGACGCGTTCGCCGGGGCCCGGGTGCCGGCCGAGCTGACCACCCTGGAGTTCCTCGCCGACGTCCGCCGCGTGCTCGCGCCCGGCGGGCTGTTCCTGGCCAACGTGACCGACTCCGGCGCGATGGACTGGGCCCGCCGGGTGGCCGCCGGCGTACGGTCCACCTGGGCCCACGCTGCGATCTCCGCCGAACCCTCGACCTGGCGCGGCCGCCGGTTCGGGAACGTGATCCTCTACGGCTCGGCCCGGCCGCTGCCCACCCAGGCGCTGGCCCGCGAGGCGGCCGGCGCCGTCTTCGCCTACCGCTTCCTCGACGAGGAAGCGCTCGCGGCCTGGTGTGCCGGGGCCCGCCCGTTCACCGACGCCGACGCCGAAGCGTCACCGACACCGCCGGAGATGTTCCTCGGGCACTGACCCCCCGGGGCAGGGGCCCGGGCCATCGTGGCGTACGGCCACTCGCACTGTCAGGCGTGCAGGCGCGTTCCTTCAGGCGTACGGGCACCCACGCGGTCAGCGCGGACACTCCGTACGCCCGGCTGACTTGGGCCTGGGCCCGCTGACCACGAGAATGGGCCCGTGAGTTCCAGAGCCGCCCGCCGTGCAGCCGCGTCGAGACGTTCGCCGGTGGGCCTCGTCGTCGGCATCGTCCTGCTCGTGGTGGGGATCGCGGTGCTCGGCTGGTTCGGCTACCAGTACATCGGCACGACCATCGTCTCCCAGCAGTCGTACGGCCGGACGGCCACGCAGCTGGAGCAGCAGTGGTCGACGTCCGGGCCCACGGGCTCGTCCGGGACCACGGCCTCGGCGACCAGCGGTGACGTACGCCCCGACGGGACGGTGACCCGGATCCCCGGCGGGGCCGTGGGGATCATGCGGGTGCCGGCCTTCGGCGGCTCGTGGGCGGTGCCGATCCTCGACGGGACCGATGAGGACGTGCTCGCCCGTGGCCTCGGCTGGTACGAACAGACGGCGGGCCCGGGCCAGGTCGGCAACTTCGCCGTCGCCGGTCACGTCGTGACCCACGGTCAGCCGTTCCGTCGGCTCCGGAGTCTGCAGCCGGGCGCCACGATCGAGGTCGAGACCCGCGATGCCACCTACACGTACGTGGTGGACTCCTCCGCCACCGTCAAGGACACCGACACCTGGGTGCTCCAGCCGGTTCCAGGACACCCCGGGGCCCAGCCGACGGACAAGCTGATCACGCTGACCACCTGCGCCGATCTCTTCCGATCCCCGGATCGCTACATCGTCTTCGGCCATCTGGTCAGCACGCGGCTCAAATAGCCCGGCGCGGCTGGGGCCCGGATCGCTCGGCGGGCCGCCCGGTCGTGGCGCAGTGCTCGGGCTCGCTAGAGTCGCGGGCATGGCTCGCTCCGATATCTCCGCTGCCGATCGTGAAGCCCTGATCGGTCTCGTCAACGACCTCGCCGTGGTGCGGGAGCACGTGGTGCTCTCCTCCGGACGGGAGGCCGACTTCTACGTCGACATGCGCCGGGTCACGCTGGACGGTGTCGCCGCGCCGATCGTCGGCCGGGTGATGCGGGCGCTGACCTCCGACCTGGACTACGACGCGGTGGGCGGGCTGACCCTGGGCGCCGACCCGGTCGCCGGCGCGATGCTGCACTCCGCGGCCGCCGACGGCGGGCGACTCGACGCCTTCGTGGTCCGCAAGGAGGCCAAGCAGCACGGGCTGCACCGTCGGATCGAGGGGACCGACGTCGCCGGTCGCCGGGTCCTGGTGGTCGAGGACACCTCCACCACCGGCGGGTCGGCCCTGACGGCCGTCGAGGCGCTGCGCGAGGCCGGCGCCGAGGTCGTCGCGGTCGCGGTGATCGTCGACCGGGGCACCGGCGCCGCGGAGAAGGTCGCCGCAGCCGGGCTGGAATACCGCTACGCACTGTCCGCGGCCGACGACCTCGGCCTCGTCTGAGCCGCTCGGAGCTTTCCCGACCGGCGCGAGGCTGCCGGCTGTGGCCGCCGCGCTTTCCGGGGGGCCTGGTCCGGGCCCGGCTAAGCTGGCTGTGCCCCTGCATCGACGAACAGGAGACCCATGAACGGCCTCATCATCTTCCTCATCATCCTCGTGCTGCTCGTCATCGGCGTGGTCGGCTGGACGATCGGGGCGTACAACGGCCTGGTCCGCCTGCGCAACCGCGTGCAGGAGTCGTGGCGCCAGATCGACGTCGAGCTGAACCGCCGCTACGAGCTGATCCCGAACCTCGTGGAGACGGTCCGCGGCTACGCGGCGCACGAGCACAACACGCTCGAGGACATCACCCGGCTGCGCAACCAGGCCGCGTCGCTGGCCGCGCACGAGGGCGCCACGCCGTCGGCGCAGCGGGCCCAGGCCGAGGAGCAGTTGTCGGGGGCCGTCCGCAACCTGCTGGTCAGCGTGGAGGCGTACCCGGACCTGAAGTCGAACACGAACTTCCTCGAGCTGCAGCGCGCCCTCGCCGAGACCGAGGACCGGATCGCGGCGGGTCGGCGCTACTACAACGCGAACGTGCGGGAGTACAACACCAAGACCGAGTCGTTCCCGACGAACATGATCGCCGGCAACTTCCACTTCGAGAAGGCCGCCTACTTCGAGGTCAATGACGTGGCCCGTACGTCGCCCGGGGTGAACTTCGGCGAGATCTCCTACCGGGGCGGCCAGCCGGGGCAGAATGCGCCGCAGGCGCTGCCGCAGCAGCAGTCGGGCACTCCGACGATGCCGACCGACTGGAACCAGGGCCAGCAGCAGCCGCAGTACGGGCAGCCAAACCAGCAGCAATGGCCCCAGAACCCGCCGCAGCCGCCGCAGCAGTGAGCGCAGCGGCTTCGGCTCCTTGAGTGCATCCGGCACGGGCTCGTGAGCGCATCCGGCACAGGCTCGCGAGCGCATCCGGCACAGGCTCGTGAGCGCATCCGGCACAGCTTCGCGAGCGCATCCGGTGCAGCAAGTGAGCGGGGCTGTCTGCTGAGGAGCATTGTGGTGGCCCGGACTTCGGCTCGGGCCACGCTGTTTGGTGCAGTTGTTTGTTCGTCCCGGAGTCCGGAGCCCAGGGCCTAGGGGCTGTGCCATGACGCGTTGAGGCTCGGCTCGCGATGTGACGGTGGCCCTTGGCGGCTGTCGCCCGCGCAGACGCTGCGTCAAATACAGACGCTGCGCCAAATAGCGTTCGCGGGCGGATATCCGGTCGCGGATGCACATTTCCGGTCGCGTTTGGGGCAGGCGGTCGGCGGTCAGGGGAGCCAGCGACCGGGGGCCCGGCTGACTGGGACCGGCGGTCAGGGGGCCGGCGGTCAAGGGGCCAGCGACCGGGGGCTCGGCCGACCGGGACCGGCGGACACGGGGTCCGGCGGTCACGGGGCCAGCGACCGGGGGCTCGGCCGACTGGGCCCGGTGGCCAGGGGGCGTCCCGACCGGCCGCACTAGGGTGGCGGCATGAGCGCCGGTCCTGTCCCGTCTGACCCGTCCCAGGCCGCCGGCGGCTCGGCGGATGAGACCAGCGTCCGGGGTGGCGTTGCCCGCCCAGCCGGTGCAGAGGCCGTGGCCGGCCCCGGGGTCGGCCCGTACGCGAAGCCGTGGCCTGACGACCCCCGGCTGGATCCAGCTCTTCTCGCGGCCGGTGACCACCGCAATGTCGTCGACCCCTACCGCTACTGGAGCGTCGAGGCGATCGTCGCCGATCTGGACACCCGGCGCCACCCGCTGCACATCGCCATCCAGAACTGGGAGCACGACTTCAACATCGGCTCCATGGTCCGCACCGCCAACGCGTTCAACGTCGCCGGTGTCCACATCGTCGGCCGGCGCCGCTGGAACCGGCGCGGCGCGATGGTGACCGACCGCTACCTGCACGTCCGGCACCACCCCGACGCCGCCGACCTGGCCGCCTGGGCCGAGCGCGAGCGGGTCCCGCTGATCGGGGTGGACAACCTGCCGGGATCGGTCCCGCTGGAACGTACGACCCTGCCACAGGCCTGTTGCCTGGTGTTCGGCTCCGAGGGCGCCGGCCTCACCGACGACATGCTCGCCGCCTGCCGCCAGCTCGTCGCCATCACCCAGCACGGCTCGACCCGGTCGATCAATGCGGGCGCCGCTGCGGCGATCACGATGTACCACTGGGCCCTGCAGTGGGCGGGCCCGGACGCCGGTCCGTGAGCCCGGGGGCCGCGCCCGGCCCGTGGCGGGTGCCGTCCCTGCGGGGGTGCCGGTACACGGCCGCCGCGCTCGAGAGGTTCAACGAAGGCGGTGCCGTCCCTGCGGGGGTGCCGGACCGCGAACCCGGCCCGCGCGGGGCGGCCTGCGGCGGGACAGCCCGCTCGCGTCGATCCCGGGCGGCATCCGCTCGCGACGGTGTGTTCGCCGGAGGAAACCGCTCCCAGATTTCTCCGGGTCCCGTAGGATCCGGTAGGGGACGGCCGTGGTGGGACGACCGGGCAGGACGCGATGATCGACGACCCAGCAGAAAGGTGACCCGTGGATCCGACGGTGAGTACGTCCGGCGACCCGCTGGCCAAGCTCCCGACCGAACAGGCCGGCCGCACCACCACGAAGCGTGTCCTGGTGCGTCGACGGCTCGAGAAGCTCATCGAGACCGGCCTCAAGCCCGGTGACGCCATCCCGTCGGAGCGTGCCCTGGTCGCCGCGCTCGGCGTGAGCCGGGTGACCGTCCGTCAGGCGATCGCCGACCTCGTTGATGTCGGCCGGCTCGAACGCGTGCACGGCAAGGGGACGTACGTCACCGGTCCCCAGGTCGACTCGCAGCTGCACCTCACCTCGTTCTCCCGCGAGATGCGCGAGCGCGGCCTGCACCCGGAGACGAAGGTGCTCGCCGCCAGCCAGGAGGCCGCCGACGCCGAGGTGGCCGAGAAGCTCAACGTCCCGATCGGGCGCGCGGTGGTCCGGGTCGAACGGCTCCGGCTCGCCGACGGCACCCCGATGGCGCACGAGGTCGGCTACTACCCGTCGGCGCTCTTCCCTGGCCTGCTGGAGCAGAAACTCGACACCCTCTACGACGTCTTCGCCACCAAGTACGGATTCGTGGTGTCGTCGGGCTACCAGACCGTACGTTCCGAGGCCGCGGACGCCGTGCACGCGCACGTCCTGCAGATCCCGCGCAAGGCGCCGTTGCTGGTGCAGGAACGCGTCACCAAGAGCGGTGACACGGTGATGGAGTTCGCCACGTCGTGGTACCGGGCGGACCGGTACCGGATCCACATGAAGATCACCCCGTCGGGCGCCGGCAACGGCGGGTGATCCGGCCGCCGCGGGTGGCGCGGTGCTGCGGGTGGCTCGACCGTAGGCGGGCGGTCTCACGGCGTCGAGTCCGTACCGGGCGGTCGGTCCGGCAACGGCAGGTGATCCTGTCGCGACGGGTGGTGTGGCCGCCACAGGTGGCCGCGGCGCGCGGGTCCGGCCACGACGCGCGGGATCGGCCACGACGTCCGACGCGGTGTGCCCGCTGGGGTCGCCTGGCAGACTGGCCGCATGCGACCCGCACCGCCCGAGAGCCTCGAGGACTTCCTCCACGTGGCCTGGGACCCGGCGCCCGCCGAGGCGCGCGCGGCGACGGCCAAGCGTCGGTTCGTCGCCGCGGTCAGCGGGCTGGTCGTCACCCTCCTGCTCTGGGGCGGGTACTACGCCTGGTCGCGCCACGCGGGTGACTCCTGGCGCGGCACCGGCCTGTGGGGCGTCACCGCGGTCGTGCTCGGCCTGTACGTGGCGCTGCTGGTCGTCCGCCTCGTGGTCTGGCGGGTGGCCGTACGACGGCGTCGACGGGTGGGCGACGGGGAGGTCGTCACGGCCTCGTGGCCGGGCCTCCAGATCGCCGGGCACTACTGGGACTGGGACAGCTTCGCCGCCGCGGACCGTACGGCCATGGTCGTCACCGTGACGGGACGGTCTCCCGGTCCGGCCGACCGTCAGGAACCGGCCGGCCGCGAGGGGCAGATCGTGCCCGAGCAACCGGCCGTCGTGCTGACACTGCGCGGCACCTGGCGGTGCGGCGACCGCTACCTCTTCACCACTCCCGACGGGCCCTGGGAATGCCCGGTCGAGGCCCTCGGCGTGACCCCCGCCGCCCTCGAGCAGGCGCTGCGGCTCTACTCCCGGGGGCGCTGTCTGGTCGACCTGTCCGGGATCAGTCACTGAGCCTGGTTGCCGACCGGCGCTGTGGTCGCCGCTGACCATTGGCCAATGGTGGCCCGGGCTTCGCCGCTGACCAGCACTGGCCGTCGGCCGGATGCAGACCAGCACTGGTCGTCGGCCGGATGCGGACCAGCATGCGCCCTCAGTCGGATGCAGACCAGGAGAGGGCCGCGGCTTGGTGCTGACCCGCCATCGGCCGGATGCTGACCAACAGTGGGCACTGGCTCGGTGTCGACCAGGGGCGGGCGGGTGTGACTTGCTGATCGAGGCTGCCCTGACGTCGCAGACGCGGCGGCTCGCCCAGACGCGACCGTCAATGTGCAGACGCGGCGGGATCTCCGGTCGCGTTCGGTATGTACTGCAGCGTCTGGACATGCCGCAGCGTCTGGGGTGGCCGCACGATCGGAGGGGATAGTCGGAGGGGATAGGGGACAGTGGCTCGCCCGAGAGGAATGGGACCCGTCCAAAGGGCACCCGAGGACAGGGCATCCGGGGGGACAGGGGATCCGGGGAGGGAGAGGGCATCCGGGGACAGGACATCCGGGGATCGATCTGACCTTCCCCTGAACCGCAGGCGACCCGGTCGTAGCAAACGGAGGGGGTCCCCGCAGCGCGAAAGCGGCACACACTACGCTTGTTCCCGTGAGCACTACCGCCGTCGGTGCCGCCGATGGAGTCTGGAAGAACAGACGGCGGAGTGCCGACGCCGGTGACCGGTGCGGGGCCCCACAGGGCGATCGGACCGGCACGATGAGAGAGAAGAGAGCACATGCCCATCGCAACTCCTGAGGTCTACGCCGACATGCTGGATCGGGCCAAGGCGAACGGCTTCGCCTACCCGGCCATCAACGTCACCTCTTCGCAGACCCTGACCGCTGCGCTGCGCGGATTCGCCGAGGCCGAGTCCGACGGCATCGTCCAGATCTCCACGGGTGGTGCCGAGTACCTGTCCGGTTCGACCATCAAGGACAAGGTCACCGGTGCGGTCGCCCTCGCCGAGTTCGCGCATGTCGTCGCCAAGCAGTACCCGGTGAACGTGGCGCTGCACACCGACCACTGCCAGAAGGACAAGCTGGACTCCTACGTCCGTCCGCTGATCGCCATCTCCCAGGAGCGCGTCGACGCCGGCAAGGAGCCCCTCTTCCAGTCGCACATGTGGGACGGCTCCGCCGTGCCGCTGAAGGAGAACCTGGAGATCGCCCAGGAGCTGCTCGCCAAGGCCGTCGCCGCCCGGATCATCCTCGAGGTCGAGATCGGCGTCGTCGGTGGCGAGGAGGACGGTGTCGTCGGCGAGATCAACGACAAGCTCTACACCACCCCCGAGGACGCGCTGGCCACCGTCGAGGCTCTCGGCCTCGGTGAGAAGGGCCGCTACATGACCGCCCTCACCTTCGGCAACGTGCACGGCGTCTACAAGCCGGGCAACGTCAAGCTGCGCCCGGAGATCCTCAAGCAGTGCCAGGACGCCATCCAGGCCAAGTACGGCAAGGAGAAGGCCCTCGACCTGGTCTTCCACGGTGGCTCCGGCTCGCTGCCGCAGGAGATCGCCGACGCCGTCACGTACGGCGTGATCAAGATGAACGTCGACACCGACACCCAGTACGCCTTCAGCCGCCCGGTCGTGGAGCACATGTTCCGCAACTACGACGGTGTGCTGAAGATCGACGGCGAGGTCGGCAACAAGAAGCAGTACGACCCCCGCACCTGGGGCAAGGCTGCCGAAGCCGGCATGGCTGCTCGCATCGTCGAGGCCTGCCAGAACCTCAACGCGGTCGGCACCCACAAGTGACCCGCACCCTCGGCTGAGCCGAGGGCGGCGACCTGCACGGGGATCCCGGACACTGTCCGGGGTCCCCGCTCCGCGTTCCGCTGGGTCCGCGGCGCGCCCGGCTCCTCCCGCCGTGGTGCTCGCGTGGGGATACCCAAGTCGCGGTGCCCGTGTGGGCGCTCGGGTCGCGGTGCCCGTGTGGACGCTCGGGTCGCGGTGCCCGTGTCGACGCTCGGGTCGCGGTGTGCCCGTGTCGATGCTCCGGTCGCGGTGCCCGTGTCGATGCTCCCGCCGTGATGCTCCTGCGACGACGCCGGGGGCCGGGCATCCCGGCGGGACACGATAATGGCTAGGCTGATGACATGAGCGAGACCCACCACAACCTGCTGGCCGATGAGGCTCCGGTGACGCGACTGCCTGAGGATCCGGCCGTCGCGGAACTCGCCGACCACGGTCGGGAGCGGTTCCTTGACATCGTGTGCGCGCACCCGCAGTCCAGCCTGTGCTGGGCGCTGCTCGCGGAGGGTTCGCTCAACATGGGTTCCCGTGACGGCGACGTCGCGGCGTACGCGTACGCCCGGACCGGCTACCACCGCGGCCTCGACCTGCTGCGGCGCAACGGCTGGAAGGGCGCCGGCGCGGTGCCGTGGGAGCACGAGCCCAACCGCGGCTTCCTCAAGGCGCTGTGGGCGCTGGCGGTCGCGGCCCACCGGATCGGTGAGGACGACGAGTACGAGCGCTGTGCGCAGTTCCTCCGCGACTCCTCCCAGACCGGCTACGACGTCCTCACCACCGCGCGCCCGCTCGCCCGCGGCACCGGCAACGAGGGCGTCGGGGACGGCACCGACGAACAGATGGACGAGGTGGTCGAGGAGGCCGGCGGCCGGCAGACCGGCTCGCCGATGTCCGGCCCCGACCGCGACGAGCGCGAGGCCTGGGCCGCGGGGGAGGACGAGCCCTCCGACCACGTGCTCGACAGCCCGTACGCCGGCTGACCCAGAGGCCTGGGCAGCGGGAGGCCGTCCGCTGCGTGTCCCGGCGGAGCGCTGTCGGTGCCGCTCGGTAGAGTGAGCGGGTCGGTCCGGCGAACGAGGGCCGTCCCGGGGCGACCGACGTCGTACGACCCGGTCGAGGAGGCCTGCGTGCTTCGCGGGGGCGTCGCATCTGTGGAGAGGGTGGCACTTCGTGTCCGGAATCATCGTGATCGGCACCCAGTGGGGGGACGAGGGCAAGGGGAAGGCGACCGACCAGCTCGGCGACTCCGTCGACTACGTGGTGAGGTACTCCGGCGGCAACAACGCCGGGCACACCGTCGTGGTGGACGGGGAGTCCTTCGCCATGCACCTGCTGCCGTCGGGCATCCTCAACGAGAACGCCGTCCCGTGCATCGCCAACGGTGTCGTGGTCGACCTGGCCGTGCTGTTCCAGGAGATCGACGATCTGGCGGCCCGCGGGGTCTCCACCGACCGGCTGCTCATCTCGCCCAACGCCCACCTGATCACCCCGTACCACCAGACCATGGACAAGGTCACCGAGCGGTTCCTCGGCAAGCGGAAGATCGGCACCACCGGTCGCGGCATCGGCCCCGCGTACGCGGACAAGGTCAACCGCCTCGGTCTGCGGATCCAGGACCTCTTCGACGCGTCGATCCTGGGCCAGAAGGTGGAGGCCGCGCTGGCCCAGAAGAACCAGCTGCTGGTCAAGATGTACAACCGCCGCGAGGTCGACGCGGCCCAGATCACCGAGGGTCTGCTGGCGTACGCCGAGCGCGTCCGTCCGCACGTCGCCGACGTCGCCCGCGTCCTCAACGAGGCGCTGGACGAGGGGAAGACGGTGCTGTTCGAGGGCGCCCAGGCGCACCATCTCGACGTCGACCACGGCACCTACCCGTACGTCACCTCCTCCAACCCCACCGCCGGTGGCGCGCTGACCGGCTCCGGTGTCGGCCCGACCCGGATCGAGCGGGTGATCGGCATCGCCAAGGCCTACACCACCCGGGTCGGCGAGGGGCCGTTCCCGACCGAGCTGTTCGACGAGGACGGTGAGAAGCTGCGCGAGATCGGCCACGAGTACGGCGTGACCACCGGGCGCAAGCGCCGGTGCGGCTGGTTCGACGCCCTGGTCGTGGAGGCCGCGACCACCTACAACGGCGCGACCGACATCTTCCTCACCAAGCTCGACGTGCTCTCCGGCTGGGACCGGATCCCGGTCTGCGTGGCGTACGACGTCAACGGCGAGCGGGTCGGGACCCTGCCGGCCAACCAGACCGACTTCCACCACGCCAAGCCGATCTATGAGTACCTCGACGGCTGGAGCGAGGACATCAGCGGCTGCCGTTCCTTCGAGGACCTGCCGGTCAACGCCCAGCGCTACGTGCACCGCCTCGAGGAGCTGTGCCGCTGCCGGATCTCCGGCATCGGGGTCGGCCCGGGCCGTGAGCAGGTCGTGATGATCAACGACCTGGTCGGGCCGGTCACCGCCTGAGCCGGCGTCCCGGCCTCAGCAGCCCCAGCAGACCCCTTCCCGGAGGATCCCGATGACTGATAGGTCCCGATGACCGATCGTGAGCCCGCCGAGGCACCGTTCCCGCTCGACTCGACCGCCGACCTGGTGGCAGACCTGGAGCAGGAGGGGTTCCTCGAACCGTCGGCGCTGTACCCCCGCGGTGACGTCCCCGGGGCGGTCGTGCTGGCCTTCCTGCCGCAGACCGTCCACGCGGTCGGGGCCCGGGAGGGCTCGCGGGTCAGCCGGACGATCAGCGACGTCCTGGAGCCCCGACCGCTGTACGAGCGGGAGCACAAGGGCGTACGCGTCGGCTGGTGCTACCCCTCGATGGGCGGCCCGCACACGGCGATGGTGATGGAGGAGCTGATCGCGCTGGGGGTCCGGCGGATCATCGCCGTGGGCTCGGCGGGCGTGCTGCGCTCCGAACTGGTGATGGGGCACCCCTTCGTGGTCACCAGCGCCCTGCGCGACGAGGGGACCAGTGGGCAGTACCTGCTGCCGGCACCGGTCGTCGAGGCCGATCCCGTCGGCGTCCGCGCCTGCCGGGAGGCTCTGGTCGAGGCCGGGGTGGGGTTCTCCGCCGGACGGACCTGGACCACCGACGCCATCTACCGGGAGACCCGCGGCCGGGTGCAGCGCCGGATGGACCAGGGCTGTGCGGTCGTGGAGATGGAGGCCGCGGCGATGATGGCGGTGGCGCGCTACCGCGACGTCCACTTCGGCCAGATCCTCTTCGGCGCCGACTCGCTGGCCGGCGAGGCCTGGGACTCCCGCGCCTGGCCGACCGCGGCCGACGTGCACGAGGCGATGTTCTGGTGGGCGATGGACGCGGCCGTACGACTGGGGGAGTTGACGGCTTCCTGAGGATAAGCTGAGAAAAAGGCCTCTTAACCTGTGAATCTCATGAGGATCTGTGGGGGATTGTGCCGGTTCGACGCTCCGGTTCAGAGCCTGCACAGGTGGATGCCGCACCATGGGACTTATGGATTTGGTGACACTTATTCCGCAAGCGATTCCCGGACTGCACTATCTCAGTGATCCGGCGTCGCTCCTGCACCAACTCGGCCCTTGGGCGCTGGTCGGTGTCGCCGTGATGGTGTTCATCGAATCCGGTCTGCTGTTCCCCTTCCTGCCGGGTGACTCGCTGCTGTTCACCGCCGCGCTGCTGCACATGGCGCTGGGCATCAACATCTGGGTGCTGATCGGTGTCGCGTTCGTCTGCGCCTTCCTCGGTGACCAGATGGGCTACTTCCTCGGCAGCCGCTTCGGCCGTGGCCTGTTCAAGGACGACGCCCGGGTGCTGAAGACCGAGCACCTGCACCGCGCCGAAGAGTTCTTCCACAAGTACGGCGGCCGCTCCCTGGTGCTGGCCCGGTTCGTCCCGGTCGTCCGGACGTACGTCCCGCTGGTCGCCGGCATGGTCCGTCACCCGTACCGCCACTTCATCGGCTGGAACGCCCTGGGCGGCTTCCTGTGGGTCGGCATCATGTCGGCCGCGGGCTTCTTCCTCGGTGGCGTCCCGCTGGTCGCCAACCACGTCGACCTGATCGCCATCATCATCGTCTTCGTGTCGCTGCTGCCGATGGTCTTCGAGATCCTGCGCTCGCGGTCGAAGGGCTCCGCCCCCAAGCGCGCGGCAGCGCCGTCGCCCGAGCACGAGATCGTCTGACCTGATCCATTGCGTGCCCACCTCGCCCGCCGCCCCGTCCGGGACGGCGGGCGAGGTGCGTTCCACACCACCTGAGGCACCCGGGCGCGGATCGGTAGGCTGGGGGGGTGATGCAGCCGCAGTCTGTCCTGGTCATCGGCTCCGGTGGCCGCGAGCACGCGCTCGCCCTCGCCATCAGTCGGGACCCCGCCGTGTCGCGGGTCCATGTCGCTCCGGGCAATCCGGGCACCTCCGCCTTCGCGACCAACCATCCGGTGGACCAGAACGATCCGGCCGCCGTGGCCGCCCTCGCGACGTCCCTGGGGGTCGACCTGGTGGTCGTCGGCCCGGAGGCGCCGCTCGTCGCGGGGGTCGCCGACGCGGTCCGCGCGGCCGGGATCCCGTGCTTCGGGCCCTCGAAGGCGGCCGCCCGGCTCGAGGGCTCCAAGGCCTTCGCCAAGGAGGTGATGGCGGCCGCGCACGTCCCGACCGCCGATGCCCGGGTCTGCACGACGGTCGAGGAAGCCGCTGCGGCGCTGGACGAGTTCGGCGCCCCGTACGTGGTGAAGGACGACGGACTGGCCGCCGGCAAGGGGGTGGTGGTGACCTCCGACCGGGCCGAGGCGCTCGCGCACGCGCAGGCCTGTGGCCGGGTCGTGATCGAGGAGTACCTCGACGGCCCGGAGGTGAGCCTGTTCGCCATCTGTGACGGAAGCAACGTGCTGCCCTTCGACCCCGCCCAGGACTTCAAGCGCGTCGGCGACGATGACCGCGGCCCCAACACTGGCGGGATGGGGGCGTACACCCCGCTGCCCTGGGCGCCGGCCGACATCAAGCAGCAGGTCGTCGACGCCGTCATCCAACCGACGGTGGACGAGATGGCCCGCCGCGGCACCCCGTTCGTCGGCCTGCTCTACGCCGGCCTGGCGCTCACCTCGAAGGGCCTGCGGGTCGTCGAGTTCAACGTACGGTTCGGCGACCCGGAGACCCAGCCGCTGCTGGCCCGGCTGAGCTCCCCGCTCGGCCAGGTGCTGTACGCCGCCGCCACCGGGGCGCTCGACCCGGAGATGCCGCTGGCGTTCGGCTCCGGCTTCGCCGTCGGCGTGGTGCTCGCCGCCGACGGCTACCCGGCCGCGCCGCGCAAGGGGGACGTGATCATCGGCGTGACTCCCGACACCGAGGGCATCATCCAGGCCGGCACCGCGCTCGACGACAGGGGTCGGCTGGTGTCGTCCGGCGGGCGCGTCCTCACCGTCGTCGGCACCGGCGAGTCGCTCGCCGAGGCGCGGGTCCGCGCCTACAACCGGATGGAGGACGTCCACCTGCCCGGCGGCTTCTTCCGCACCGACATCGCGCTGCGGGCCGCCCGCGGCGAGGTGTCGTTCTGACCCAGCAGCCGGGCTGATCCCAGCAGCCGGGCTGCATCCCGCAACCGAAGCGTCGAACCACCCCGCCGCAGGGGCGGATCCCCAGGGCCGCATCCCGCCCCGAAGCGTCGAACCCCCAGCCGCAGGGCAGACCGCCCCGCCGAAAGGACCACCGTGACCGTCCCCAACGTCCTCGCCACCCGTTACGCGAGCGAGCAGATGCGGCGCATCTGGTCGCCGGAGAACAAGATCATCGCCGAACGCCGGCTGTGGATCACCGTCCTGGAGGCCCAGCGCGATCTCGGGGTGGATTTCGGCGGGGACGACCCGGACACGGTGATCGAGGCGTACCGGGCGGTCATCGACCGGGTCGACCTCGACTCGATCAACGCCCGGGAGAAGGTCACCCGCCACGACGTCAAGGCGCGGATCGAGGAGTTCTGCGCGCTGGCCGGCTACGAGCACATCCACAAGGGGATGACCTCGCGCGACCTGACCGAGAACGTCGAGCAGTGGCAGACCCGCGAGGCACTGCAGGTGATCCGCGACCGGATCGTCGCGGCGCTGGCCCAGCTCGGCCGCCTCGCCGTCCAGTACGCCGACCAGCCGATCGCCGGGCGGTCGCACAACGTCGCCGCCCAGATCACCACCCTCGGCAAGAGGTTCGCCACCGGCGCCGACGAACTGCTGGTGGCGTACGAACGGGTCGAGGACGTGTTGCGGCACTTCCCGCTGCGCGGCATCAAGGGCCCGGTCGGCACCAGCCAGGACATGCTCGACCTGCTCGACGGGGACGAGGCGAAGCTGGCCGAGCTGGAGCTGCGGGTGGCCGCCGGCCTCGACTTCGGGACGGTGCTGACCTCGACCGGTCAGGTCTATCCGCGGTCGCTGGACTTCGACGTGGTGTCGGCGCTGGTGCAGGTCGCCGCCGGGCCGTCCGACGTGGCCACCTCGATCCGGCTGATGGCCGGCAACGAGCTGGTCACCGAGGGGTTCAAGCCGGGCCAGGTCGGTTCCTCGGCGATGCCGCACAAGATGAACACCCGTTCGTGTGAGCGGGTCAACGGCATGTCGGTGATCCTCAAGGGCTACCTGACGATGATCGCCGACGTCGCGGGCAACCAGTGGAACGAGGGCGACGTGTCCTGCTCGGTCGTCCGCCGGGTCGTGCTGCCGGACGCGTTCTACTGCCTGGACGGGCTGTTCGAGACCTTCCTCACCGTGCTGCACGACTTCGGCGCCTTCCCGGCCGTCATCGAGGCCGAGCTGCAGCGCTATCTGCCGTTCCTCACCACCACCAAGGTGCTGATGGCCGCCGTCCGCAAGGGGGTGGGCCGTGAGCACGCCCACGAGGCGATCAAGGAGAACGCGGTCGCGGTGGCGCTGGAGATGCGCGAGACCGGCCGCAAGGACAACGACCTCTTCGACCGGCTCGCTGCCGACCCGCGGCTCGGCCTGGGCCGGGACGAACTCGCCGGGCTGGTCACCGACCCGCTCGACCTCACCGGCACCGCCCGCCACCAGGTGACCCGGATCGCCGAGCGGATCCAGACGCTGGTCGACGCCCACCCGGACGCTGCCGCGTACGTCCCGGGCGCCGTGCTCTGAGTGGCAGGATGACGCTGTGAGCCAATACGGGGAACTGGGACTGCCGCTGATCCATGCGGGCAAGGTGCGCGAACTCTATGCGCTGCCACAGGACGACCGGATGCTGATGGTCGCCACGGACAACATCTCGGCCTTCGACTGGGTACTGCCGTCGACGATCCCCGACAAGGGCGCCATCCTGACGCAGATGTCGCTGTGGTGGTTCGACCAGCTGCGCGACATCGTGCCCAACCACGTGATCTCCACCGACGTGCCCGCCGCGGTCGCCCGCCGGGGGCTGGTCGTGGAGAAGCTGCAGATGATCCCGGTCGAGTGCGTCGCGCGCGGGTATCTCACCGGCTCCGGCTGGGCCGAGTACCAGCAGTCCCGTACGGTCTGCGGCATCCCGCTGCCGGACGGGCTGGTCGACGGGTCCCGGCTCGAGCAGCCGATCTTCACCCCGGCGACGAAGGCCGAGCTGGGCGAGCACGACGAGAACGTCGACTTCGGGACCATGGTCGGCACCGTCGGGCGGGAGACCGGTGAGGCGATCCGTGACCTGACCCTGCGGATCTACCGCACCGCCGAGGAGATCGCCCGCGGCCGCGGCATCATCCTGGCCGACACCAAGTTCGAGTTCGGCGTCCGCCCCGACGGCACGATCGTGCTCGCCGACGAGGTGCTCACCCCCGACTCGTCACGCTTCTGGGACGCCACCACCTGGCAGCCGGGCGGACGCCTCGACTCGTACGACAAGCAGTACGTCCGCAACTGGCTGCTGCACGACTCCGGCTGGGACCGCGGCTCCGGCGAGGCGCCGCCCGAGCTCCCCGCGGCGGTGATCGCCCAGACCCGTGAGCGCTACGTCACGGCGTACGAGCAGCTCACCGGTCTCACGTTCGCCTGAGTCGCGCCCGGGCTGCGTGCCGGGTGCCGGGTGCCTGCCGGGTGCCGGGCTTCTCGGCCCGGCGTTCGCCTGAGTCGCGTCCGGGTCGGGTGTCGGGCTGCCGCCGGACGTTGGTGGCTTCCTGCGGATGCCGTGGGGCTGCCGTGGGGCTGCCGCGGACGTTGTCGGTTTGCCTCGGACACTGCCGCGGATGTTGTTGGCTTCCCGCGGACGTTGTTGGTTTGCCTTGGACGTTGCCGCGGATGTTGTTGGCTTCCCGCTGATCTGAGGGGATCCGCGGGAACGCCCGAGCATCCGCGGGAAATCGCTACGCGACCGAGACGGCCCGAGGTGCTGCCCATGGCGATCCGTGGCGATCCACAAGGCCCCTCGTTCGTCTGAGACGGGTCCTGGTCGCAGGCAAGGGTTGCCGCGGACATTGGTGGTTTCCCGCTGATCTGAGGGGATCCGCGGGAACGCCCGAGCATCCGCGGGAAGTCGCGACGCGACCCGCGGCGATCTGATGGACTACCCCAAGGCAACCCCGAGGACCAGGCGAGGCGACGGAGGCTGCCCCAGGGGTTGTCCAGCGTGACCAAGGGTTACCCAAGGCGACCCGAGGGCCACCCGAGGCCACCCTCGGACCCCGAGGACGTGGGCCGAGGCATGTGACACGAGGCATTTGACACATATACCCCGTGCATAATGAGGGCTGATCGGAGGCCTTCATGACGCTCACCAGCATCGGCAGCAGCACCAGTATTGGCAGTAGCACTGCCAGCACCAGCGGCCGTACCAGCAGCGCTGCCAGCACCAGCGGCCGTACCAGTAGCACTGCCAGCACCAGCACCAGTAGCGGCGCGAGCACCGCGACCCGGCGGGTCGTACGGCACCAGCACCAGGACATCGGGGACAAGCCGTTCATCGTGATCTGGGAGGTGACCCGGGCCTGCCAGCTGGTGTGTCGGCACTGCCGGGCCGATGCCCAGACCCGGGCCGATC
The DNA here is from genome assembly GCF_034933565.1 of Raineyella sp. NCBI lineage: Bacteria > Bacillati > Actinomycetota > Actinomycetes > Propionibacteriales > Propionibacteriaceae > Raineyella > Raineyella sp. Next base: position 106,724 of record NZ_JAYFNG010000011.1, on the reverse strand, counting down.
CGCGTCAGCTCTCCACCGACCAGGGCAAGGCGCTGCTGGACGACATCGCCCGATGGGACACGCCACGCCCGTTGGTCGTGCTGACCGGTGGCGACCCGTTCGAGCGGGCGGACCTGGCCGAGCTGGTCGCGCACGGGACGGCGGCCGGGTTGTCGGTGGCGCTGTCGCCGTCGGTGACGCCGAAGTTCACCGCCGAACGGCTGGCCGAGCTGCACGCCGCGGGGGCGAAGGCCGTCTCGCTGTCCCTGGACGGGGCCCGGCCGCAGACCCACGACGCCTTCCGCGGCTTCGAGGGGACGTACGCCGCCACCCGGCGGGCCGCCACCATGGTCCGCGACGAGGGCCTGCGGCTCCAGGTGAACACCACTGTCACCAAGGGCAACGTCGACGAACTGCCGCAGCTGCTCGGTGACGTGCTGGAGATGGGCGTCGGCCTGTGGAGCGTGTTCTTCCTGGTCCCGACCGGCCGCGGGGAGAACCTCGGGGCGCTGGACGCCGCGGAGGTCGAGGATGTCCTGCACTGGCTCGCGGACGTCTCTTCCCTGGTGGCGATCAAGACCACCGAGGCCCCGCAGTACCGCCGGGTGATCATCCAGCGTGCCGCCGCCCGGGCCCGTGACCTGCCGCTGCCCGCCACCGGGGCGCTGCACGACCGGTTGGTCGCCGGCACCGTCGAGGTGCTCGGCCATGAGATCGTCCCCACGCGGGTGCCGCGGCCGCCGATCGACGTCAACGCGGGGCGCGGGTTCGTCTTCGTCGACCACACCGGCGACGTCTACCCGTCGGGGTTCCTGCCGTTCCACTGCGGCTCGGTGAAGGACGACGGCCTGCGGGCGATCTATCGCGACTCGCCGATCCTGCAGTCGCTGCGGCGCCCGGAGGGCTTCGGCGGCGCATGCGGCGTCTGCGAGTTCCGCGACGTCTGCGGCGGCTCCCGTTCCCGGGCGTACGCGGTGACCGGCGACCTGCTGGGCCCGGACCCGTCCTGTGTGTGGACGCCCGGGGAGGGGCGACCCGCAGGGGCGTGACCTGTACGGCACCGTTCGGCCCCGTGACCTGGGCCGGGCGTGCCGGGCAGGGGCCGGCGCCCGCGGACGGGACCCGGCGCGGGGGTGGGAGCCGACACGCTAGGATCGGCGCCATGGCCCGTGTAATTGTGGACGTCATGCCCAAGCCGGAGATCCTTGACCCCCAGGGCAAGGCTGTGACCGGCGCGCTCGGCCGCCTCGGGTTCGCCGGGTTGTCCGTACGCCAGGGCAAGCGCTTCGAGATCGAGGTGGACGGCGACGTGACCGAGGAACGCCTGGCCGAGGTCCGGGAGGCCGCCGAGCGTCTGCTGGCCAACACGGTGATCGAGAACTTCGACGTGCGGGTGGAAGAGTGACCGCCCGGATCGGCGTCGTCACCTTCCCGGGCACGCTCGACGACTCGGACGCGGCGCGTGCGGTCCGGCTGACCGGCTCGGAGCCGGTCGCCCTCTGGCACGGCAGCGACACCCTCGAGGGGGTCGACGCGGTCATCCTGCCCGGCGGGTTCTCGTACGGTGACTACCTGCGCTGCGGTGCGATCGCCCGGTTCTCCCCGGTGATGGGCGAGCTGATCAAGGCCGCGCGCGACGGGCTGCCGGTGCTCGGCATCTGCAACGGGTTCCAGGTGCTGGCCGAGGCCCACCTGCTGCCCGGCGCGCTGATGCGCAACGCCTCGCGGACCTTCGTCTGCCGTGACCAGAAGCTGCGCGTCGAGACCCGCGACACGGTCTGGTCGAACGCCTTCAAGCGTGGCCAGGAGATCACCATCGTCCTGAAGTCGGGCGAGGGCAACTACATCGCCGACGAGGACACGCTGAAGCGGCTCGAGGACAATGACCAGGTCGTCTTCCGCTACGTCGACAACCCGAACGGATCTGCCCACGACATCGCCGGGATCACCAACCAGCGTGGCAACGTCGTCGGGCTGATGCCGCACCCGGAGCACAACGTCGACCCCGACGCGGCGCCGACCACCGACGGCGTCCCCTTCTTCGCCAGCCTGATCGACTACCTGCAGCGGGTGTCCTGAGGCCGTGTCCACGACCTGGTGGCAGCACCGCTGGCTGCGCCACCTCGTAGGGCTGGCGGTCGTCCTGGGGGTCCTGCTCGGCATCGCCCGTCCGGTGCAGGTCACGCCGTCACCGGTCGCCGCCGAGCATCTGGTGGTGATCGGGGCGGGGGAGCGTACGTCGCTGCTGCCGCTCGACCGGGAACTGCTCGACACCCGATCCGCCACCGCCGCGTACGGTGTCGTGTCCGCGGGCCGCGACGAGGGGGACTGCGTCTCCGCGGCCTGGCTGAGCCTGGGCGCCGGCGCCCAGGCCCGCACCGGGGACCAGTGCGCCCCCGAGCTCGTCCTCACCCCGGCCGCCCGGCTGAGCGGCAGCGGCCCGGCCGCGATCTCCAACTGGTCCCAGCTGACCGCGCTCAACGCGCCGTACGCCGTCGACCTCGGTGCCCTGCAGCGCTCCATTCCCGCCGACGCGACCGATCCGGCCGCCTGCCTCGACGCGGTCGGGCCGGGCGCGGCACTGGCCGCGGCCGGCCCGGACGGCTCCGTCGCCCACTACCTCGAGCCCAGCACCTGGGCCGCAGGCGACTACGCCTCCGACTGCCGGGTCACCCTGGTCGACCCGGTGCTCGGCTCGGAGGCGATGATCCGGCGGCTGACCGAGCGCTCCGACACCACCGTGCTGGTCGTCGGCCTGGGGCCCTCGGGCCCGCTCGCCCGACCGTTCCGGCTCGACCCGACCGCGACCCGGACCGTCTCCTCGGTCCAGCTCGCCTACCGGATCGATCCGGCCGGTTCGACGGCACCGGCCGGCGCGCTGTCCTCGACCACCACCGCGCGCAGCGGAGTGATCTCGCTGGCCGACGTCAGCGCCACCGTCATCGCCCAGCTGCGTGCCGCCTCCCCCGGCACGTCCCCGGCCGCCCCCTCAGCGGGCGCGGGAACGCCAGCAGGAACGGGAACGCCCGCCGGTGCGGGAACGCCAGCAGGAACGGGAACGCCAGCAGGAACGGCAGTGGCACCGGGAGTGGCAACGGGAACGGCGCCGCGCACCGGACCGGTCCGGACGACCGGCGCCGCCCTGGGCGTGGTGCCGGGGACGGTCTCATCGGCGGCCGCGGAGCGGTTGCTCACCGACGCCGCCGCGCTGCAGCGGCGCGGCCCGATCATGGCCACCGCCGCGGGTCTCTTCGCCGCGCTGCTGGTCGCCGCGCTCGTCATGGTGCTGCGCCGCCGATGGTGGCCGGCACCCTGGCTCGCGGCCGCCCTCACCACCTGGCCGGTGGCACTGCTCGCCGGTGGGCTGGTGCCCTGGTACCGCGCTCCGCAGCCGGCCCTGGCCGGGATCGGTGCTGTCGTCGGCTGCTGGATCGCCGCCGCCGTGCTCGCCCGGCTGCTCAGCACCCCACGCCGTCCCACGGCGATCGCGGGTGCCGCGCTGAGCCTCACCGCGACAGCCGCCTCCGCCGTGGCCGGCGACGGCCTGCAGTGGGGCGCCCTGCTGGACTCCACGACCGCGTTCGGCCCCGACTGGCGCGGCGTCGGCCCGGGGGCGGCCGGGGTGTGCGTGGGTGCCGCGCTGGCGATCGCCGCCTGGTGGGCCGACCGGCTGCCCCGCAAGCAGAGCGTGGTCGCGATCGTCGGACTGGTGGTCATCATCGGCATCGCGCTGTGGCCCGACCTGGCGTACGCCCTGGCCCTGGTGGCCGGCGGCGTTGTGCTCACCTTCGCCGACACCGCGCGTGACTGGGTCCGCCGGGCGATCCCGTGGGCCGACCCGCTGTTCGTCGGCACCGCCGCGGCATCCCTGGTCGCCGCTCTCGTCGGCACCCTGTTCGCCTCGCTGGCGTCGGGCACGGCCCTGCTGCAGGTCGTCCCGGACAGCCCACGCTTCGGCGGGGTGGTGATGGGCTGGCTGGCCTCGGTCACCCTGGCGGCGTGGCTGCAGCTGCGCGCCCCGGAGTGGTTCGCCGCCCGCGACGAGGGCCGGCTGCCGGACCCGACGTCGTTGTGACCGGCCGGGTGGTGACCGGAGGGAAGGGGCCGAGGTCCCTGTCGGTGGCGACGCCCCAGGGGCCGGCCCGAGCTGCTCAGGGGATGGACGTACGAGCCGGTCAGCTCCGCGGGCGGACGAACGGGAAGGTCAGCACCTCGCGGATCGGGCGGTCGGTCAGCGCCATCACGAGGCGGTCGACGCCGAGCCCGAGCCCGCCGGCGGGCGGCAGCCCGACCTCGAGGGCGGTGAGGAAGTCCTCGTCGACCTCCATCGCCTCGGGGTCGCCGGCCGCGGCTCGCCAGGACTGCTCGACGAAGCGGCGGCGCTGCTCCAGCGGGTCGGTCAGCTCCGAGTACGCGGTGCCGAGCTCCATCCCGCCGGCGACCAGGTCCCAGCGCTCGACCAGGCCGGGCCGGGTGCGGTGCGGGCCGGCCAGCGGAGAGGTCTCGGCCGGGAAGTCGGTGTAGAACGTGGGCCGTACGGTGACCGGCTCGACCAGCTCGCCGTACAGTTCCTCGATCAGCGCGCCGGGCCCCCAGCCGTCGCGGACGTGGATGCCGTACCGGTCGGCGAGGTCCAGCAGCGTCTCCAGGTCGGTGTCGATCGTCACCGTGGCGCCGACGGCCGCCGACACCGCGTCACAGACGCTGACCACCGGCCATTCGTCGGCGATGTCGACCAGCTCGGTGCCCTCGCCCAGGTCGAGCGGCATCACCTCGCGGCCGTGCACGGCCACCGCGGCGGCCCGGACCAGCTGCTCGGTGAGGTGGCGCATGTCGGTGTAGTCGGCGAAGGGTTCGTACGCCTCGAGGGAGGTGAACTCGGGATTGTGGGTGGCATCGGCGCCCTCGTTGCGGAAGTTGCGGCCCAGCTCGAAGATCGGGCCGAGGCCGCCGACCAGCAGCCGCTTGAGCATCAGCTCGGGGGCGATCCGCAGCACCAGGTCGGTGCTGTAGGCGTTGATCTCGGTGCGGAACGGCCGGGCGCTGGCGCCGCCGTGGACCGTCTGGAGGATCGGCGTCTCCACCTCCTGGTAGCCCCGGGTGCGCATCGTGGTGCGGATCGCGTCAATCGCCCGGGAGCGGGCCAGCAGGATGTCGGCCTCCTCGGGGTGGACCAGCAGGTCCAGCGAGCGGTTGCGCAGCCGCGCGTCGGGGTTGTCGAAGCCCTCCCACGGCACCGGCCGCAGCGACTTCGACAGCATCCGCCACGAGCCGACGCCCCACGACGCGGTCCCGGTGCGGGTCACCATCGGCTCGGCGCCGAACTGGACGAGGTCGCCGGAGTCGACCAGCCGGGCGAACTCCCGCACCGCGGCCCGGCCCATCCGGTCGGCCAGCAGGACGAACTGGGCGCTCACCCGGCCGTCGGTCACGTCGACGAAGCACGCTCCGCCGTGGTCGCGGATCCGACGGACCCGGCCGACGATGTCGCGCCCGTCGAGGTGCTCCGGGTCGACCGTCGAGAGCCGGACGACCTCGGTGCGGCCCAGCGGGTAGCCGGACCGGCCGGCGGCCCGCAGGCCGGCGAGGTGGGACAGCCGGTGGCGGGTCTGGTCGTCGCGACGCGGGTGCAGGCGCTCGAGCGGCCGGCGGGTCTCCAGCTCCCGCACCGCGGCCACGTGGTCGGCGTCGAGGACGCCGTCGACCTCGACGCCGCGCTGCCACGGGGTCAGCGGCAGGAACCCCTCCGCCCGGGCGGAGGCGATGGCGACCGGCACCAGGTCGATGATCGACGGCAGGCAGACGTAGCGCGACTGCCAGGTCGGCTGGTACTTGGCGTTGGACAGGTAGAGCCGCTCGACCTGCCAGTAGCGGTCCATCCAGCTCAGCACCTGGGAGTTGAGCCGGGTGAGGGCGCCGGCGCTGACGTCCTCCGCCTCGGCGAACACCCGTCGGAAGAACGCGAAATTGAGTGAGATCCGGGAGACACCGTTGTCGGTGCACCAGGCGATCAACTCGGTGATCAGCAGCTCGTTGGTGCCGTTGGGTGCCTCGGCGGAGCGCCGCATCAGGTCCAGCGACAGCCCGCGCCGGCCCCACGGCACGAAGCTGAGCAGCGCGATCGGCTCGTCGTCGGCGTCGTACGCGGTGACGAGCAGGCTGCGCCCGTCCGCCGGATCACCGAACCGGCCCAGCGCCATCGAGAATCCACGTTCGGTGCCGCCGACCCGCCAGTCCCCGGACAGCTGCGCCAGCCGTGCCGATTCGACCTCGTCGAGATCGTCGGCCCGCTGGATCCGTACGGTCACCCCGCTGCGGCGGGCCCGGCGTTGCGCGTGCCGGACGGTGGTCATGCCGGTCGAGTCCAGCCGGAACCGCTCCGGGTGCAGGATCGCCTCGTCGCCGAGGTTGATCACCTCGGTGCCGATCGAGGTCGCGTACACCCGGGCGCCGGCCTCCGAGCAGGCCAGCACGGCCGGTGTCCAGCCGTACGTACGGGCGTACGACGCCCAGGCGTGGACGAGGTCGGGCCACATCCGGCGGTCCCCGATCGGGTCGCCGCTGGCCAGGCAGACCGACCCGATCACCCGGTAGGCGATCACCGCGCGGCGGTTGTCGGAGAAGTAGAGCATCTTGTCGCGCCGGGTGGCGTAGTAGCCCAGTGAGTCGTCCTCGCCGTACTCGGCCAGCAGGCGGCGCAGGTCCAGCTCGTTGTCCTGCTGCCAGCTACCGGTGAACCGGGCCGACCGGAGGAACGCGCCGACCGCGAACAGCAGCGAGAGGCCGGCGATCGCGCCGGTCAGCTGCGGGATCATCCGACCGACCATGACGTGCCAGGCGTGCGGGCCGGGCAGCCCGACGGCGTTGAGCAGGGCGACCAGGAGGACCTGCCAGGTGGGGCCCTGGGCCTCGGTGGTGGTGCGGATCAGCAGGTGGGTCAGCCCGAGGTCGAGCAGGATCCCGACGGTGAGGATGCCGATCGCGATGCCCCACGAGCCGCGTTTGACCCGGGCCGGGAAGGCCGGCCGCAGCCAGAACATGGTGACCAGCAGGGCCAGCGAGATCGCCAGGTTGATCGCCGACATCACCCCCCGGTCGATGTCGGTGAGCGGGATCGACGGCATCGGGCGGTGCTGCAGGGCGAAGACGAAGCCGGTGATGTCGGCCGCCACCCCGATCACCTGGAAGACGGCGATCACCATCAGCGCGAAGCGTTTGCGCTTGCTGACCGCGGCGGCGAGCAGACCCAGGCCGATGACCGAGACGAGTGAGGCGGTGACCGGGACGTTCAGGGTGACGAAGAACTCCTGGATCAGCCACCGGGAGGCGCGCCGGACGAAGCGGTGCCGGAGCCAGTCCGCCGCCGCCACCACGGTGGCGATGACGTAGAGCCAGGTGAGGATCTCGGCGGCGACGCGGCGCGCCCGGGTGGTCATGAAGCGCGCCAGGCGAAGGCCGGCGCCACCTGACCGAGCCACTGCAGGCCGGCGGGCAGGCCCTGCATCCACACGCCCCACTGGTGGCCGCCGGACTCCTGCAGCGTGGTGACCAGGCCGGTGGGCGGGTGCACCGCCTTCTGGAACTCGGTGAGGGCCGCCATCGAGGTCTTGTCGTCACGGGCGGCGTACGCCCAGATGTCGACCTTCGGCTTGGTGTTGTGGACGATCGTGGCCAGGTCGTACGTCTTGTCGTTCGCCGGCCGGTGGGCGATCTTGCCCCATTCCGGCGCGAAGTAGCCCGACATCGCGATCGCCCGGGCGTAGTGCTCGGGGTGCTTGACGGCCAGCATCGGCGCGCAGAAGCCGCCCGCGCTGTAGCCGACGGTGACCCAGGCGTCGGGGGCGGTCTCGGTGCGCAGGTTGGTCATCGCCCAGGTGCGGACATCGGTGTCGACGTACGTCTCCCACAGGCCCTGGTCGGGCCCGGAGCTGAAGTCGGTGCATTCGGAGTCGAGGGCGCCGGGGAAGGTCGTGGGGACGACCACGATCGACTCCCGCAGCCGCTTGTCGCTCTCCATCGCGGTGATCATGCTGCCGATGTTGAGGTTGTTCTTGTACGTCAGGGGGCTGCCCGGGCTGCCGGTGAAGCCGAAGATCACCGGGTAGAAGCGGTTCGGGTGGGCCTGGTACGACGCCGGCAACCAGACCAGGGCGGGCTGGGAGATGCCTGACTTCGGCCCGGCGATCGTCACGGTCAGGTACTGCCCACCGCCCGCCTCGGGCGAGTAGCCGGCGAGGGCGGGATTGTGCGCCGGGTCCGCCTGCAGTGCGGTGGCCTGGCCGACCGCCTCGGGGGCGGCCTGGACGGCCTTCTCGTTGGCCCCGCGGCTGGTGTGGGTGACGCTGCTCGCCGAGGTGATGCCGAAGACGTCGGCCCAGGTGGTGTACCAGCCGTTGTTGTTGTTGAGTGCCAGGCCGATCAGCAGCACGGACAGGGCGATGCTGCCGGTCAGGGCGAGGAACTGGTGGAGCGCCGCCCGCCAGAAGCCGCTGCGATGCCGCGGCAGCCAGCCGATGGCCCAGCCGAGCAGGGCGGCCAGCAGCAGGCCGACGAGTGCGAGGAGCCACGGGGAGGTCAGGCTGAACACTCCGGTCACCTTACGGCACGCCTGATCGTCTTTCCTTGAAAGACGATGAGGATCGTCAGGCTCACCGCCGCCAGCACGATGTGCGCGGCCCAGGACGCCGCGAAGGTGTCCCAGGCCGCATGCAGCAGCACGACGAGGACGTACGTCGCGGCGAAGACCAGCAGACCACGGCCGGCCGGGCGGGTCGGGATCCGCCACAGGGCGGCCGCCAGCAGGCCGGTCCAGGCCAGGTGACAGGCCGGGGCGAAGACCCCGCGGACCAGCAGCGTCTGGTCGACCGAGGCGACGCTGCCCGAGGACAGCAGCGTGGTGAAGCCGTAGCCCATCGTCTCCAGCACGGCGAAGCCGGCCCCGGACGCGACGCCGACGACCAGCCCGGTCCGGGGCTGCGCCAGGGTGCGGGAGGTGCCGACCAGGACCCCGATCGGGACCAGGATCTTCAGCGTCTCCTCGATGACGGCCACGGTGAGCATCGGCCAGGACTCCCGGCGCGTCGCGGTGGCGTACTCCAGGATGCCGGCCAGCAGGACGCCGAGGACACCGCTCACCGCGGCGATCCAGAGGACCGTACGGCCGTCCACGATGCCGTCCCCGGTGGGCCAGTTCAGGTAGGCGAGCACGGTGGCCGGGGCCACCAGCGCGCCGAGCAGCAGCACGGTGGGGAAGAGGTTCGGGTTCGAGGTGATGAGCATCGTCAGCAGCACCAGCCAGTAGAGGACCCCGGTCCCGCTCAGGACGAGGATCCAGCGCCAATTGCGTACGGTCCTCGCACTGTGCACCATGCCCCGAACGTAGGGCGAGCGCACTGAAAGCCCGCTGAGCATCTCGTACGGCAGGCAGGATGGAGGCATGTCGGAGCCGCGTGGTCCCGGGGGGCCTTCCGCGCCGGACGGGCAGGCGCAGGGACGCGTGCCCGAGGGATCCGGTGTGCGCGGCCAGGCCGCGCTGGTCGCCGTCCTCGTTCTCGCGTTCGCGCTGTTCACCGGCGGCGGGATCATGCTGGGGGTGCTCGGCTCGACCCTGCGCCGGGGGATCGAGGACAACCAGCGGGCCCGGCTCAACGAGGCGGTGGCCATCATCGCCGCGCAGGGCATCACCGGCCTGGCGGACGCCGAGGCCCATCCGATCGGGGTGGGCGGGACGTTGCAGGTGATCGACCCCTCCGGCGCGGGGCGGGCCACGGTGGTGTACGCCTCCGACAGCCGGTGGGACACCCCGGTGACCTCGGCCCGGCCCGCGCCGGGCCTGACCACCGTCGACCGCCATGCCCGCACCCCGCACAGCGACACCCCGATGCTGGCGGTGGCCGAGGGGGTCCGGTCCGGCGGGACCGCGTACGTGGTCGTGACCGCCGGCACCCTGACCGGGGTGGACCGGGCCCTGCGCCAGGACGCCCTGTTGCTGGTCGCGGGGGTGCCGCTGCTGTCGCTGCTCGGCGGCTGGGCGGTGTGGCTGCTGGTGGGACGTACGCTCCGGCCGGTCGAGGAGCTGCGGACCGCGGTGGAGGAGATCGGCGCGGCCGACGTGTCGGGCCGGGTCCCGGTCCCGTCGCGCCACGACGAGATCGGTCGGCTCGCGGTCACCATGAACGCGATGCTGACCCGCATCCAGCACTCCCGCGACAGCCAGCGGCGCTTCGTCGCCGACGCCAGCCACGAGTTGCGCTCGCCGGTCGCCGCACTCGGGGCGGGGCTGGAGATCCTCCAGCAACGGCCCGAGGAGCTCCACGCGGTGCTCCCGCTGCTGGTCACCGAGACCCGCCACCTCGCCTCGCTGACCGACGGGCTGCTGGTCCTGGCCCGGGCCGACGCCGGGATGCTGCGGCGCCGCAGCATCGACGTCGACATGGACGACATCGTGGGGGCGGAGGTGGCCCGGCTGCGCACCGCCAGCGACCTGACCGTCGAGGCCCACCTCGCCGCGGCCCGGGTGGTGGGGGACCCCGACGACCTGTTCCGCGCGGTCCGCAACCTGGTCGACAATGCGACGCGCGTCGCCCGCGGCCGGATCGGCCTGTCCGTCGGTCCGGAGGGCGACCGGGTGGTCGTCCGGGTGGACGACGACGGGCCCGGGATCCCGCCGGAGGAGCGGGCCCGGGTGTTCGGCCGGTTCGTCCGGCTCGACCCGGACCGGGGGCGCTCCCACGGTGGTGCCGGCCTCGGTCTGGCGATCGTGCACAGCATCGTCACCGCGCACGGCGGGACGGTCACGGCGGGCGGGTCGCCGTGGGGCGGGGCGCGGTTCGAGATCCGGTTGCCGTCGACCGGGCGGCCCGTCCCCGACGCGGACGACCGTGGGCCGGAACGGTCCTAGCCGGCGGTCAGCCGGTAGCCACGGCCGCGGAGGGTCTCGATCGTCCGCACCCGGAACGGTTCGTCGATCTTGCGGCGCAGGTAGCCGATGTAGACCTCGACGATGTTGAGGTCACCGTCGAACGCCGCGTCCCAGACATGGTCGAGCAGGTCCGCCTTGGACACCACGTCGCCGGCGCGGCGCATCAGGTACTCCAACAGGGCGAACTCCTTGGCGGTCAGCCGGATGTCGGTGCCCGCGCGCGACACCCGCCCGCTGGCGGGGTCCAGTTCGAGGTCGCCGACGGCCAGCACCGACGGGCGCGGCGGGGTGCCGCGGCGGACCAGGGCGCGCAGCCGGGCACTCAGCACGGCCAGGCTGAAGGGCTTGGTCAGGTAGTCGTCGGCGCCCAGGTCGAACGCGTCGACCTGGTCCAGGTCGCCGTCCTTGGCGGTGAGCATGATGACCGGCACCCAGATCTCCGCCTTGCGGATGCCCTTGAGGACGTCGTAGCCGTTGAGCCCCGGCAGCATGATGTCGAGCACCACCGCGTCGTACGGCTGCTCGGTCGCGGCCCACAGCCCGTCGGGGCCGGTGGGCGAGACGTCGACGCTGAATCCGTCGGGTGCCAGGCCCCGTCGGACGAGCTCGGCCAACGACCGGTCGTCCTCCACCAGCAGGACTCGCACGTGCGGCACCTCCCCCGTCCGCGGGCCCCTCACCCGATCAGGAACGCCCCTGTGGACAGCCACAGTACGACATCGGCCCCGAGGGCGAGGCCGGCCAGCAGGATCAGCGCAGTGCCGATCCGGCCCAGCGGGCCGACGACCCGGCGCCAGGCGCGACGCATCCAGCGCCCGACCGGGTCACCCGCGCCGAGGACGATGGCGACGGCGAGCGCCACCAGCGGGGACTGGCTGAGCAGCCACCACAGCGCCGCGATGCCGAGGGCCGGGCCGGCGTCGAGGCGGTGCACCAGGGCCACCAGGCCCCAGAAGCCCGGATCGCCGAGGACGGTCAGCCCGTACGCCAGGCCGGCCAGCGCCATCGCGGCGGTGCCGGTGCCGCGCAGCCGGCGCGGGACCTCCGCGGCCGTGTCGTCGGCAGGGCCGGGCCGGGCGCCGTCGCGGCGCCGGGAGCGCAGCCGCCGGATGCCCCAGAACAGCAGGCCTGCCGCCGCGAGGGCCTCCACGGTCCCCCAGACCACGTCGGGCAGCTGCGGCACGCCGTGCGGGAGCAGGGCGACGGCGACCAGGTCGAGCAGCATCGCGGTGGCGACGATGACCGCGGCACCGGCGGCGGTGAACGCCACCGCCGCGGCGCGCCCGGCTCCCCGCGCGGTCGCCGCCAGCAGGGCGAGGGCCCCGAACGGGTCGAAGCCGGCGATCGACAGTGCGACGCAGGCTCCGATCGCCTGCCAGCCGGTCATCCGGTCGGCAGATCGTCGCCCGTGGCCGGTCCGTCCGCGTCCGGTCCGCCCGTGACGGGTCCGCTCGGGCCACCCGGTCCGTCGGGCGCGTCATCGCCGGGCGGTGTGGTGGGAGACGGCGGGGTGGCCGGAGACGGTGCGGTCGGGGACGGCTCGGTGGGTGGCACTGTCGGGCGGCGGGTGGCGACCTTGGCGTACGTACGGATCCCGGCGTTGGCCATCGCCAGGGTCGGCACGGCGAACAGGGCGCCGACGACGCCGAACATCATCGACCCGGCGGTCACCGTGAAGATCACCGCGAGCGGGTGCAGGGCCACCGCCCGACCCATCAGGAACGGCTGCAGCACGTGTGACTCGAGCTGCTGGACCCCGGTGACGATCGCCAGCATCACGAGGGCGGGCACCCAGCCCTGGAACAGCAGGATGGTGATGATCGCCACGCCGCCGCCGAAGACGACCCCGATGACCGGAACGAAGGCGGTGATGAACACCAGGATCGCCATCGCCATCGCGAACGGCGACCCGAGGATCGCGGCGCCGGTGCCGACCAGGACGGCGTCCAGTGCGGCGACCAGGAGCTGGGTGTGCATGTACGCCGACAGGCTGCGCCAGCCGCTGCGGAAGGCGGCGTCGATGCGCACCCGGGAGCCCAGCGGGAAGCCGCCGATCAGGAAGGTCCAGATCCGCCGGCCGTCGGCCAGGAACATGATCGTGGTGATCAGGCACAGGAAGGTGCCCACGATGGTGTCGATGGCGGAGGACCCGACCCGGAACGCGCCCTGGGTGAGGTTGGTGGTGTGCTGGCTGAACCAGTTCTGGATCTCCAGCAGCACCCGGTCGATCTGGCCGGGGCGCAGGTGCAGCGGGCCCTGGGACAGCCAGGTCTGGAAGTTCAGCACGCTGCCGGAGAAGTCCAGGTGGCTGTGCGTCACCCCGCTGGCGATCCGCTGCCCGACCAGGGCGAGCAGGCCGCCGGCGATCGCGGCGGTCAGCAGGACGCTGATCACCGCCGCCAGGCCCCGGTGCAGGCGGGCCCGGCGGTGCAGCCAGGCCACCAGCGGCCCGAGCAGCACGGCGAGCAACAGGGCGACCATCGTGGCCGTGACCAGGATCGGCACCTGTCGCAGCACCCAGGAGACGCCGTAGCCGACGACGGTGAGGACGATCAGCCGCCAGCCCCACGCGGCGGCGATCCGCAGGGCCCGGGGCACGGCCTCGTCGATCGCGGTGGGAGGTGGTGCCGAGGGGCTGGTGGTCACAGACCAAACCCTACGGCGGCTGTGCCTGAGAGTGGACTGAATCCGTTGCCCGTCCGCCGGGTGCAGGCAATGATCATGGCGACCGTCGGCCGATCGCCCGGCGGGACCCGTGCACCGAAGGAGCTGCCCCCATGCGTCTCGCCACTCTCCGTACCGCCGACGGCACGGCCGCCGCCCGGCTGGACGGTGCTCCGGACACCCCCGGGGCCACGTACGTCCTGATCGAGGGGTGCGCCGATGTGAGCGAACTGCTCGCCGACCCCGAGTGGCGCGACATCGCGGCCGCGGCGGACGGGGTGAGGGTCCCGGCCGGTGAGGCCGAGCTCGCGACCCTGGTGCCGGCCCCCGGCAAGGTGATCTGTGCGGGGCTCAACTATGCGACGCACATCCGGGAGATGGGCCACGACCTGCCCGAGCACCCGACGCTGTTCGCCAAGTACGCCGACAGCCTCACCGGCCCGTACGACGACATCGTCGCGCCGGCCGAGGACCCGATGCTGGACTGGGAGTGCGAGCTCGGCGTGGTGATCGGGGCGGACGCCTACAAGGTCGCGGAGGAGGACGCCGCCGCGTACATCGCCGGCTACACCGTGGTCGACGACGTGTCGATGCGCGGGTACCAGCGCCGCACCGGTCAGTGGCTGCAGGGCAAGATCTGGCAGTCCGCCACCCCGGTCGGCCCCGTCCTGGCCACCCCCGACGACTTCGACCCGACCGACGCGGTGATCACCACGACGGTCAACGGTGAGGTGCGCCAGCAGGCGAACACCGGTGACCTGGTCTTCACCCCGGCCCGGCTGGTGGCGTACCTGTCGACGATGATCACCCTGCGGGCGGGTGACCTGGTGCTGACCGGCACGCCCGGTGGGGTGGGCGTGGCCCGGGACCCGCAGGTCTTCCTCCGCGCCGGGGACGTCGTCGAGGTCGCGATCACCGGCCTGGGCCGCCTGACGAACCACATCGTCGCGCCGCAGGCCTGAGGTCGCGTCGCGGCCGTCGCCGGGCGCCGCGTCCGGGGCCGTCGTCGCCCTCCGGGTCTGCGGGGCGGAGTGATCCTCGCGCCGCGAACCGGACGTCGGAGCCGGGCCCTCCCGGCCACCCGGAGAGCCCCGGAGACGCGCGGTTAGGCTGGTCGGGTGAGCAGTGCGAACCTGACCAGGGCCGAGGCGGAGCAGCGTACGGCGAGCCTCGAGGTGCATGCGTACGACGTCGACCTCGATCTGTCCGCGGCGCCGGATCCCGTGGCCACCGGGTTCCCCACCACGACGACGGTGTCCTTCGTCAGCACCGCGGAGGCGACCCGGCTGGACTTCATCGGGGAGTCGGTCACCTCGGTGGAGGTCAACGGCCGGTCGCTCGACCCGGGCCGGGTCTGGGACGGCGCCGCGCTGCAGCTGACCGGGCTGGCGCCGCACCGGTCCAACCGGGTGACCGTACGGGCCGTTGCCGCCTATTCGCGGACCGGTCAGGGGCTGCACCGGTTCGTCGACCCGCTGGACGGGGAGACCTATCTCTACTCCCACCTCGAGCCGGCCGACGCGCGGCGGATCTTCGCCACCTTCGAGCAGCCCGATCTCAAGGCCGCGTGCATCCTGCACGTCACCGCGCCGGCGGCCTGGTCGGTCGTCGCGAACCAGGCGATCGGCTCCCAGGTCCCGGTCGACGACCGCTTCGTCCGGACGACCTTCCAGCCGACGCCGCCGCTGTCGACCTACCTCACCGCGGTGTGCGCCGGGCCGTGGCACCACGTCCACGACCTGTGGACCCGCCGCAGCGGCGCGACCACCCTCGAGGTCCCGCTCGGCCTGTGGTGCCGCGCCTCGCTGGCCGACCACCTCGACGCCGACGAACTGTTCGCGACGACGAAGCGCGGCCTGGACCGCTACCACGACCTGTTCGGCTTCCCCTACCCGTGGGGGAAGTACGACCAGCTGTTCGCGCCCGAGTACAACATCGGCGCGATGGAGAACCCGGGCTGCATCACCTTCAACGAGAAGTACCTCTTCACCTCCCGGCCCACCCGCCAGGAGCTGGAGCAGCGGTCCACCACGATGCTGCACGAGATGGCGCACCTGTGGTTCGGCGACCTGGTCACGCCGGCCTGGTGGGACGACCTGTGGCTCAAGGAGTCCTTCGCCGAGTACATGGGCGTACGCACCGCGGTGGAGGCCGACGGCCGCTCCGAGGGGTGGGTGACCTTCGCCGGGGCCCGCAAGGCCTGGGCGTACGCCGCCGACCGGCGCCCCACCACCCATCCGGTCGCGGCGGACATCCCCGATCTGGAGGCGGCCAAGCAGAACTTCGACGGCATCACGTACGCCAAGGGCGCCGCGGTGCTCAAGCAGCTCGTCGCCTACGTCGGGGACGAGGCCTTCTTCGCCGGCGCCCGGCTGTACTTCGCCCGGCACGCGTTCGGCTCGGCCCGGTTGCTGGACCTGCTCGACGCGCTGGAGGAGGTCTCCGGGCGCAACCTGCGCGCCTGGGCCGAACAGTGGCTGCAGACCTCCGGGGTCGACGAGCTGACCACCGAGGGGCCCGGTCCCGACGGGGTGATCCACCTGCGGCGTACGTCGCCCGACGCGGCCCGCCGCCCGCACCGGCTGTCGGTCGGCCTCTACCTGCCCGATCCGGACGGCCGGCTGCGCCGGACCCATCGCGTCGAGACCGACCTGATCGGTGCCGGGGTCGACCTCGACCTGGTCGACGCCGACCCGGCGGGGGAGGGGCCGCGGCTGGTGCTGCCGAACGACGACGACCTGACGTACGCCATCACCCGCCTCGACCCGACGAGTCGCGACACCGCCCTGGCGTACGTCGGCGGGATGGTCGACCCGCTCGCCCAGTCCCAGGTCTGGGCAGCGCTGTGGAACGACGTCCGCGATGCCCGGATGCCGGCCACCGCGTTCATCGGGGCGGTGGTGGCGCACGGCGGGCGGCTGGACGGCCGCGCCGACGAG
Source organism: Raineyella sp. (assembly GCF_034933565.1). Taxonomy (NCBI): domain Bacteria; kingdom Bacillati; phylum Actinomycetota; class Actinomycetes; order Propionibacteriales; family Propionibacteriaceae; genus Raineyella; species Raineyella sp. The sequence continues at coordinate 90,221 of NZ_JAYFNG010000011.1, read as the reverse complement.
AGTGCCACCCAACTGTTGCCGCACCTGACCGGTGACCTGGCCACGGCGATCCCCGACCTGCTGCCGCGGGCGCTGCGCTCGGCGGCCTGGGCCGACGCGTTCGAGGGGGCCTGGGCCCGGCTGGTGGCCGCCGCCCCGGGCAGCGACCAGCAGCTCGCCTGGGTGCGGGCCGCGACCCTTTTCGCCGGGCAGGTCGGCGAGGAGGACGCCCCGGGGGTCGCCAGCAGGCTCGGCATGCTGCTCGACGGGCCGGTCCCGGCCGGGCTCGAGGTCGGCTCGGAGCTGCGCTGGCGCGCCCTGATCGCGCTGTCGGCGCTCGGCCGGGTCGGGCGCCAGGAGCTCGACGCCGAGCTGGCGGCCGACCGCACCGCCCGGGCCCGGGCCCACCACCTCACCGCCATGGTCGGGCGGCCCCAGGCGCAGGCGAAGGAATGGGCCTGGCAGCAGGTGCAGGAGTATCCGTCGGTCTGGTCCAACGAGGAGATCAGCGCCGCCCTGGCCGGCTGGGGGATGCCGGCGCACCGCGACCTGGTGGCCGAGTACGCCCGGCCCTACTGGGAGCGGCTGACCCGGTGGTGGGAGCGGTTCCCGATCGAGATCTCCTCCCGGCTGGTCAGCGGCCTGTTCCCGGCCGTCGTGGACGTCGACCTGGCGCAGCCGGTCGCCGAGCACCCGGTGGTGGCCGAGGCCCACCGCTGGCTCGCCGAGCACTCCGGCGCCCCGCGCGCGCTGCGCCGACTGGTGCTGGAGCACGCGGACGGCGCCGAACGGGCCGTCCGGGCCCAGACCGCGGTGCTCGGCCTGGTGACCGCCGAGAACGGCTGATCCGGGCCCGGTCGGTCCCGCCGCGAGCGTTTCTGGTCGTCCCGGCCCGGGCGTTCCTGGTCGGTCGGTCGGTCCCGGCCCGGGCTTCCTGGTCGGTCGATCTCGGGTCGACACAGCCCCGGTCGACCCGGACATCTACCCGGTCCCGCCCCGGACAACTGCCCGGCCACGGTCGCCCCGGTCCCCCTCCCCGGAACGTCCGGTTCCCCCGGTCCCGCACGCCCGGTGTGATGGGTGCCACAGTGGTGCGGCCCGACCGCGCCTTCGACGTCGCCCCTGGCGGGCCCGCAGGACCAGGACGGTGCAATGGACCAGCAGTCGCCGACCGCGACCGACCCCACGACGGGCACGGTGCCCGAGGTACCTGCGGCAGACGTACCCGGGACCCGCCCCCGCGGGACCGTCGCACCCGAGACCGTGGCATCCAGGACCGGCGTACGCGGTGCCGGTGTCCCCGGGGCCGACCGAGGGAAGCGGCCCGCAGGCCGTCGGCGGCGGAGCCTGCGCGCCGACCTGTCCGGCTCGGCGATCGTCGCCGGTTTCGTCGCCGTCGCGATCTCCTATGCCGGCCCGCTGCTCGTCGTCCTCCAGGCCGCGCGCGCCGGCGGTCTGTCGAACGACGTGACCAGTTCCTGGGTGTGGGCCATCTCCGTCGGGTCGGGGGTCGCCTGCATCCTCGGCAGCCTGGTCACCCGCCAGCCGATCATGATCGCCTGGTCCATCCCGGGCGCGGCGGTGCTGATCGGCACCCTGGGCAGCTACTCGCTGAACGAGGCGGTCGGGGCCTACATCGTCTGCGGCGTGCTCAGCGCGCTACTCGGCGCCACCGGCCTGATCGGGCGCCTGCTCGCGATGGTGCCGCGGCCGATCACCCAGGCCGTGCTCGCCGGGGTGCTGATGCCGTTCGCGATCACCGTCGCCGGAGCCGTCGTCAAGGCCCCGATCGTCGCCGGCGGGATCGTCGTCGGCTACCTGGTGGGCCGCCGGTTCGCCCCGCGCTACGCCGTGTTCGGCGCGATGGCACTCGGCGGCATCCTCGCCATGGTGACGGGCACCTCGAGCACCCTCGACGTGCACCCCGGGATAACCGTGCCCACCCTGCTCGTCCCGCAGTTCAGCGTCGGCTCGATCCTGGGCATCGCCGTCCCGCTGTTCATCGTCACCCAGGCCGGCCAGAACGCGCCCGGGCTGATCGTGATGCGGGCATCCGGGTTCGAGCCCGACGACCGGCTGCTGCTCACCGGCTCGGGCATCATGTCGGTCGTCTTCGCCCTCTTCGGTGCCCACGCGCTCAATCTGGCGGCGGTCACGGCAGCCATCGCCACCAGTGCCGAGTCGCATCCGGACCGGGGCCGTCGCTACGTCGCCGGCATCTCCACCGGCATCTTCTACGTCCTCGGCGGGTTCCTCGCCACGATGATCGTCGGGCTGTTCGCCGCGATCCCGCCGGCGATGCTCACCGCGCTGGCCGGGGTCGCGTTGCTCGTCCCGACCCAGAACGCGCTGCGTGCCACCATGCAGGAGGGCGAGTACGGGCCCGCGGTGATCGAGGCGTCCCTGGTCACCCTGGTGGTCTCGGTGTCCGGCATCCATCCGTTCGGCATCGTTGCCGCCTTCTGGGGGCTGCTCGCCGGGATCGTGACGTACGCGGTGCTGCGGCGCCGTCCGCTGAAGGCGTGACGCCGAGCCGCTGAAACCACCGGCCCGCTGAACGCGTACCGCCGGGCCGCGAAACCACCGGCCCGCTGAACGCGTGACGCCGGGCCCCGGAGGCGTGAACCGCCCGCTCCGCGGACCCGACCGCGCCGGCTCCCGGACCCCGGAAGCACCTGCCACGGGTGACCGGAAGCATCTGCAACGGTGACCGGAGTGCCGCAGCAGTGCCTGAACCGATAGATTTGGCCCGTGGCCGACACCGTGAAGAACGCGCAGGAGACCCCCGACGTCGAGCAGCCCTGGGCTGAGCTCGGGCTGAAAGAGGACGAGTACCGGCGCATCCGCGAGATCCTCGGACGGCGCCCCACCGGGTGCGAACTGGCGATGTACTCCGTCATGTGGTCGGAGCACTGCTCGTACAAGTCCTCCAAGATGCACCTGAAGCGGTTCTCCGTCCTGCCCCAGACGACACCGCGCGGCCCGTTGCTCGCCGGCATCGGCGACAACGCCGGTGTGGTCGACATCGGCCAGGGCTATGCGGTCACCTTCAAGGCCGAGTCGCACAACCACCCGTCGTACGTGGAGCCGCACCAGGGTGCCGCGACCGGCGTCGGCGGCATCGTCCGCGACATCCTCGCCATGGGCGCCCGGCCGATCGGGGTGATGGACGCCCTGCGGTTCGGTCCGCTGGACGCGGCCGACACCGCCCGGGTGCTGCCCGGCGTGGTGTCCGGCGTCGGTGACTACGGCAACTGCCTCGGCCTGCCCAACATCGGCGGCGAGGTCGAGTTCGATGCCTCGTACGCCGGCAACCCGCTGGTCAACGCCCTGTGTGTCGGCGTGCTGCGTCACGAGGACCTGAAGTTCGCCAAGGCCACCGGCGTCGGCAACAAGGTCATCATGTACGGCGCCCGCACCGGCGGCGACGGCATCGGCGGCGCCTCGATCCTCGCCTCGGAGACCTTCGACGAGGGCGGCGAGGGCAAGCGCCCGGCCGTACAGGTCGGTGACCCGTTCATGGAGAAGCTGCTGATCGAGTGCACCCTCGAGCTCTTCGCCGCCGGTGTCGTGACCTCGATCCAGGACTTCGGCGCCGCCGGCCTGTCCTGCGCCACCTCCGAGCTCGCTTCTGCCGGAGACGGCGGCATGTGGGTGAACATGAACGAGGTCAAGCTCCGCGACCACACGCTGTCGCCGGAGGAGATCCTGATGAGCGAGTCGCAGGAGCGGATGATGGCCGTCGTCCACCCCGGCGACGTGGACCGGTTCATGGCGATCTGCGCCAAGTGGGACGTCGAGGCCGCGGTCGTCGGTGAGGTCACCGACGGGGACCGGCTGATCATCGAATGGAACGGCGAGGTCGTCGTCGACGTCCCGCCGCGCACCGTCGCCCACGAGGGCCCGGTCTACGACCGCCCGCAGCAGCCCCGCGCCGACCAGGCCCGGATCGAGGCGGACACCACCGCCTCGCTGGCCCGTCCCGCCGACGGCGAGGCGCTGGGTCGTACGGTCCTGCAGGTGATCGGGTCGCCCAACCAGGCCGACAAGTCCTGGGTCACCGACCAGTACGACCGCTACGTCCGCGGCAACTCCGTGCTGGCCCAGCCGGACGACTCCGGCATGCTGCGGATCGATGAGACGACCAACCTCGGCATCGCCCTGTCGACTGATGCCAATGGCCGCTACACCTGGCTGAACCCCTACCTCGGCGCCCAGCTGTCGCTGGCCGAGGCCTACCGCAACGTCGCCGTCACCGGCGCGACCCCGGTCGCCATCACCGACTGCCTCAACTACGGCTCGCCCGAGGACCCCGAGGTGATGTGGTCCTTCGTCGAGTCGATCAAGGGCCTGGTCGACGGCTGCGCCACCCTCGGCACCCCGGTCACCGGCGGCAACGTCAGCTTCTACAACCAGACCGGCGACACCGCGATCCTGCCCACACCGCTGATCGGCGTGCTCGGCGTCGTCGACGACGTCACCCGGCACACCACGACGGGCTTCCGCGCCGCGGGGGACGAGGTCTGGCAGCTCGGCGCCACCCACGAGGAGCTCGACGGCTCGGTCTGGGCCGGCGTGGTGCACCAGCACCTCGGGGGCGTCCCGCCGCGGGTCGACTTCGCCGCCGAGCAGCGGCTCGCCGCCGTGATGGCCACCGCCGCACAGGAGGGGCTGCTCACCAGCGCCCACGACCTGTCCGCCGGCGGCCTGGCGGTCGGCCTGGTCGAGTCCGCGCTGCGCCACGGTCAGGGCGTACGGGTCCGGCTGGAGGGCGACCCGTTCGTCGGGCTGTTCTCCGAGTCGGTGGCCCGCGCCGTGGTCTCGGTCGCGCCGGAGAAGGCCGGTCGGCTCGCCGCACTGTGCGCCGAGCACGGCGTCCCCGCCGGGCGCCTGGGTGAGGTCACCGACGACGCGGCCGTCGAGGTCGAGGGGCAGTTCCGCCTCGGTCTCGATGCGCTGCGGGCCGCCTGGGCCGCCCCGATCCGGGCCGCACTGGCCTGAGCGGTCGGGACTCCCGCCCGGTTCGCCTGAGCCGGTCGGGCTCCCGGCTGCCGGCCTGAGCCGGTCGAGTGCTCGCGTGCCTGAGGCGGCCGAGTGTTTCCGCCGGTGTCCCGCCGGCCGCCGGTCCGCCCCGACGGCCTAGGGTGGTGCCATGACCGATGCCGTCCTCGCTCCGACCCGTGATGCCCTTGCCGCCCGTCTCGACGAGCTGCTGCCCGGGGTGCTCGACGACCTGGCGCGTCTGGTGGCGATCCCGTCGGTCAGCGTCGATCCGGGCCACGCGCAGGACGTCCGGGCGAGCGCCGAGACGGTCGCGGCACTGCTGACCGACGCCGGCTGCCCCGATGTCCGGATCGTCGAAGCGGGCGGCGGCCCGGCGGTGCTCGGCCGCTACCCGGCACCGCAGGGCGCCCCGACCATCTGCCTCTACGCCCACCACGACGTCCAGCCGACCGGCGACGTCAGCCAGTGGACCTCCGCCCCGTTCACGGCGACGGAACGCGACGGGCGGCTCTACGGCCGGGGGACCTCCGACGACAAGGCCGGGATCGCGGTGCACCTGGCCGCACTGCGCGCCTTCGACGGCCGCCCGCCGGTCGGCGTGACGCTGTTCGTCGAGGGCGAGGAGGAGGCCGGCTCACGGACCCTGCGGACGCTGCTGGAGCAGCACCGCGAGGAGCTGACCGCCGACGCGTACGTCATCGCCGACTCCGGCAACTGGGCGGTCGGCGTCCCCGCCTTCACCACCACCCTGCGTGGCGTCCTCGACTGCACCGTCACCGTCCGCACCCTCGACCATGCGCTGCACTCCGGGCAGTACGGCGGGGTCGCCCCCGACGCCCTGACCACGCTGTGCCGGCTGCTGGCCACCCTGCACGACGACGCGGGCAACGTCGCCGTCGACGGCCTCGTCTCGCGGCCCGGCCCCGGCCTCGACTACCCGGCCGACCGGCTGGCCGAGGAGAGCGGCGTGCTGCCCGGGGTCGCCTACCTCGGCGACGGGCCGGTCACCGACCGGCTGTGGACCCGGCCGGCCGTCTCGGTGATCGGTCTCGACGCCACCCCGGTGGACAGTGCCTCGAACACGCTGGCGCCCAGCGCCCGGGCGAAGGTCAGCCTCCGGCTGGCCCCCGGCCAGGACCCGGCGGCCGCGATGGACGCCCTGGTCGGGCACCTGGAGGCGCACGCCCCGTGGGGCGCCCGCGTCGAGGTGGTCCGCGGTGAGATGGGCGCCCCCGGCGAGGCGCCGCTGGTCGGGCCGTACGCCGACGCCGCCGTGGCGGCCTTCACCGCCGCCTGGGGGATCGAGCCGGTGACCATCGGTCAGGGCGGCTCCATCCCGATGGTGGCGGACTTCCAGCAGCTGGTCCCCGAGGCCACCGTGCTGGTCACCGCCGTGGAGGATCCCGACTGCCGGGCGCACGGCATCGACGAGTCGCTGCACCTGGGCGACTTCCGGCACGCCTGCCTGTCCGAGGCGCTGCTCCTGGCCACCCTGGGAGCCACCCGCCACTGAGCTTCTGGCTGTCACCGGGTCCGGCACCAACAGCGCGCAGCCGCCGAGCACCCGCCCCTGAGCTTCTGGCTGTCACGCGCGCGGGGCGGGATCGGCCCGCCGGCCGGCGGGGGCGTCCTCAGCCCCTGGGTGTGGATCGATGCCACGCTGACCCGGATCAACGAGGTCCGGTCCGACGACGACGGCCGCCGCCTCGTCGGAGTCGGCGCGAACGGCACGATCGCCTCGTGGGACGTCGACGTCGCCCGGGCGCGCCGGACCGTCCGCCAAGGGCGCGGCGCGCCGTTGACCGCGGCCGAATGGGCCGTACGCCTCGTCGGGGCCCGGCCCCGGGAGCTGTGCTGAGGCCCGGGGCGATGCGCAAATCGTGAGTGTCCGGTGTCGGGATCCGGGGTCCCGATGGGTTTCGTCAAGCGGCCGCATCGGCGGTCGGGCGGCGGAGGAATGCGGTGTGCAGCGGTGGGGTGGAGGGCGCGGTGAGGGGTGTTGCGTTGGCCGACGATTCCCGCGGTCGACGACTTTCCTCGCGTCGGCCGACGGAGGACTGGCGTTGAAGTCGGCGAACGTCGGCTGATGCGCGCTACGTCGCCCGATGCGCAGGCTGGCGGCGAACCTGCCCGCGGCGGGACGGCGGGACGGCCTCGAGCAGTCGGGGTCGTCCCACAGCAGCTCGGATCCCACGGTGGCGCGCTCACGTACGGTGCACCCGGGTTGAGGATCCGGGCCGGGCTGTTAGGCTGACGAGGTGCCACGCCCCGATGGCCGGCTGACCGCCGAGCTCGACCCCCTGGAGAAGTCCCCGCAGGATGAGTGCGGCGTGTTCGGCGTGTGGGCGCCGGGGGAGGACGTGTCCAAGCTCTCCGACTACGGCCTCTACGCCCTGCAGCACCGCGGCCAGGAATCGGCCGGCATCGCCGTCTCGGACGGCGAGCGGATCATGGTGTTCAAGGACATGGGCCTGGTCTCGCAGGTGTTCGACGAGGGCACCCTGAACTCGCTGACCGGTGACCTCGCCATCGGCCACACCCGCTACTCCACGACCGGTGCCAGCGTCTGGAGCAACGCCCAGCCCACCTTTCGCGCCACCTCGTCGTACGGCATCACCCTCGCCCACAACGGCAACCTCATCAACACCGACGACCTCGAGGGCTGGCTGCACGAGCGCCGCCCCACCGAGGAGGTGCCGCACAAGAACTCGATGGATTCCACCAACGACACCTCGATCCTGACGGCCCTGATCGCCACCTTCGACGACCAGCCGCTGGGGGCCGCGGCGCTGCAGGTCCTGCCGCACCTGCGGGGGGCGTTCTCGCTGGTGTTCATGGACGAGAAGACGCTCTACGCGGCCCGTGACCCGCAGGGCTTCCGGCCGCTGTGCCTGGGCCGTCTCGAGCGCGGCTGGGTCGTCGCGTCGGAGACCTGTGCCCTGGACATCGTCGGCGCCTCGTTCATCCGCGAGGTCGAGCCGGGGGAGTGCATCGCGATCGATGCCGACGGCCTGCGCTCGACCCGGTTCGCCGACGTCCGGCGGAAGGGCTGCGTCTTCGAGTACGTCTACATCGCCCGCCCCGACTCCACCATCTTCGGCCGCTCGGTGCACGCCTCCCGGGTCGAGGTCGGCCGGGCGTTGGCCCGCGAGCACCCGGTCGAGGCCGACCTGGTGATGCCGGTGCCGGCCTCCGGTGTGCCCGCCGCGATCGGCTACGCCCAGGAATCCGGCATCCGCTACGCCGAGGGCCTGGTCAAGAACAACTACGTGGGACGTACGTTCATCCAGCCGTCCCAGACCATCCGCCAGCTCGGCATCCGGCTGAAGCTCAACCCGCTGCGCCACGTGATCGAGGGCAAGCGCCTGGTCGTCGTCGACGACTCGATCGTGCGCGGCAACACCCAACGGGCGCTGGTCCGGATGCTGCGCGAGGCCGGCGCGGCCGAGATCCACGTCCGGATCTCCTCCCCGCCGGTGCGCTGGCCCTGCTTCTTCGGCATCGACTTCGCCACCCGGGCCGAGCTGATCGCCGCCGGCCTGAACGTCGAGGAGATCTGCCGCTCGATCGGCGCCGACTCGCTGGGCTACGTCAGCCTGGAGGGCATGGTGGCCGCGACCGACCGCGAGCCGGACAGCCTGTGCCGGGCCTGCTTCGACGGGGTCTACCCGGTCGACCCGCCGCCGCACGCGCTGGGGATCCTCGGCGATGGTTTCGTGACCCCGCCGAGCAGCCAGCCACCGCTGCTGCCGGGCGGCGGCGACACGTACGCGACCACCCCCACCACCGATCCGGCCGGGCAGGGTGCAGCGGCCGCCAACCCCGCGGAGGACCGATGACCCAGCAGCCGACCACGTCCGATCTCCGCCCGACCGATCCGCCGACGGCCGGGGCCGCGCCCAGCGCGTACGCCGCCGCCGGGGTGGACATCGAGGCGGGTGACCGGGCCGTCGAGCTGATGAAGGCCTCGGTGGCCGCGACCCACCGCCCGGAGGTCCTCGGCGGGCTGGGCGGCTTCGCCGGATTCTTCGACGCGTCGGCGCTGGCCGGCTACCGCCACCCGGTGCTCGCCACCTCCACCGACGGCGTCGGCACCAAGGTCGCCATCGCCCAGGCGATGGACCGCCACGACACGATCGGCCAGGACCTGATCGGCATGCTCGTCGACGATCTGGTCGTCGTCGGCGCCGAGCCGCTGTTCGTCACCGACTACATCGCCTGCGGCCGGGTCGTCCCGGAGCGGATCGCCGGCATCGTCTCGGGCATCGCCCGCGGCTGCGAGCTCGCCGGTGCCGCCCTGCTCGGCGGCGAGACGGCCGAGCACCCCGGTCTGCTGGACCCCGACGAGTACGACATCGCCGGCGCCACCACCGGTGTCGTCGAGTACGACCGGATCCTCGGCGCTGACCGGGTGCGCCCGGGCGACGTGGTGATCGCGATGGGCGCCTCCGGGCTGCACTCCAACGGCTACTCGCTGGTGCGCCACGTGCTGCTCGAGCAGGCCGGCTGGGCGCTGGACCGCGAGGTGCCCGAGCTCGGCGGGACGCTGGGCGAGGAGCTGCTGGTGCCGACCCGGATCTATGCCCGCGACTGCCTGGCGCTGGCCGACGCCACCGAGGTGCACGCGATGAGCCACATCACCGGCGGCGGGCTGGCCAACAACCTGGCCCGGGTGGTCCCCGACCACCTCACCGTCCGGATCGACCGGTCGACCTGGACCCCGCAGCCGATCTTCTCGCTGGTCCAGCAGGTCGGCGCGATCTCCCAGCCCGACATCGAGGCGACGCTCAACATGGGCGTCGGGATGGTGGCCCTGGTGCCGGCCGGGAACGCGGACGAGACCCTCGCGCTGCTGGGTGCCCGGGGGGTCGCTTCCTGGGCCTGTGGTGAGGTCCGCGAGGCGGGTGCCGAGGACGGCGGAAGGGTGATCCTGCAGGGTCGTCACACGGCGTAGATCTGGGGGTGGACCCGGGGTGTTCACGGCCGGTGGAGGACTTTGATTCATCCACCGGCTCGGGTAGCCTGTGTCTCACGACAGTTACCAGATACATGCCGCGGCCCAGCCGCAGGCGCTACCAGATGCGAGGGGGTCGACCCAGATGGGGCGCGGCCGTGCGAAGGCAAAGCAGACCAAGGTTGCTCGCGAGTTGAAGTACCGCTCGGTAGAGACGGACTTCTCCTCGCTGGAGCGTGAACTCCGAGGAGAGTCCTATCAGGACGAGGATCGGAGCGACTCCCACGATGATGACGTGCCGGACGCGTACGCGGATCTGGCTGCTCGTTACAACGTCGACGAGGATGACGAGTACGGCGGGTTCGGGGACATGAGGAAGTCGGGCTGACGCCCGACCGTCCCGGTCCTGACCCGTCGGATCCTGTGTCCGTCCCCGGGGTGCCTGTCGCCCCTGTTGCCTGGCGTCCGGACATCCTCGACGGCTTCTCGTGCACCGACCTCCCGCTGGTGCCGGATGCGCGTGCCGTCGGGGAGCCGGAGACCGCCGTCGGAGGTGTCCTGGTCCGCCGTGACCACGACCGCCCCGTGCCGGAGTGGACCCTCCCGTACGCCCCACGTGCCGACGACCACTCCCAGTGGACCGACGGCCATTCCCGGCTGACCGAGGGCCACGTCTCGCGGGGCGTCGACCCGGTCCGCCGGGCCGACGACCACCACGCCGTACGTGCCGGTGACCCGGCGTCACGTACGCGAGGGCACCGTCGCGCGGCGGTGCTGTACCTGCACGGTTGGAACGACTACTTCTTCCAGGCCCACGTCGCCGATTTCTGGGCCCGCCTGGGGTACGACTTCTACGCGCTCGAGCTGCGACGCTACGGGCGGGCGCTGCGGCCCGGCCAGTTGTTCGGCTACATCGACGACCTCGGGGACTACTCCCGGGAGATCGACGACGCCGTGGCGGTGCTGCGGGCCGAGGGCCACGACACGCTGGTGCTGATGGGCCACTCCACCGGTGGTCTCACCGGCGCCCTGTACGTCGACGCGCACCCGGGGGTCTTCGAGGCCGTGGTGCTGAACTCGCCCTGGCTCGAGCTGTCCGGCAACCCCGTGTTGCGCCAGGTCGTCTCCCGGGTCGTCACCGGTGCCGCACGGATGGCCCCCACCACGGTGCTGCCGATCGCCGACCAGGGGTTCTACCGACGGACCATCCTGGCGTCGGAGGACGGCGAGTGGGCCTACGACACCACCTGGAAGCGGCCGAACGCCCCGATCCGGCTCGGCTGGGGGCGGGCGATCGTGCAGGGGCAGGAGCGGGTCGCCGCCGGCCTCGGCATCGAGGTCCCGGTGATCGTGCTGTGCTCCGACCACTCGGCCACCGGCACGACCTGGTCGGACGACATGGCCCGGGCCGACACCGTCCTGGACGCCGACGGCATCGCCCGTCGGGCGCCCTACCTCGGTCGCCAGGTGACGGTGGTGCGGATCCATGACGGTCTGCACGACCTCACTCTGTCCCCGCCGCCGGTCCGGGCGGAGTTCTTCGGGGCCGTTGGGACGTGGGTGGCCGCCTACTGTGAGCTGTGACACGATTGCGTGGTGAATCAAGGGCCACATGTCGTCGTCATCGGTGCCGGTTTCGCAGGGATCCAGGCGTCCCGGGAGCTCGCCCGCCAGGGCTGTCGTGTCACCCTTGTCGACCGGCATCCGTACAACACCTTCCAGCCCCTGCTGTACCAGGTCGCGACCGGTGGTCTCAATCCGGGCGACGTGACCTATTCGCTGCGCAACTTCGCCGGCAAGCACCCGGGCGTCCGGTTCATCTGCGGCACCGTCACCGCGATCGATCCTGACCTGCGGACCGTACGGCTCGAGGACGGGCGCACGCTCGACTACGAGTACCTGGTCCTCGGCTTCGGTGTGACGGTCAACTTCTTCGGGCTGCCCGGGGTGGCCGAGAACGCCCTGCCGATGTACACCCGGGCCCAGGCCATCGCCTGCCGCGACGCGGTCTTCGGGCGCCTCGAGCACTATGCCGCGATGCCGGCCGAGGAGCGGGCCGGCAAGGACCTGCACATCGTCGTGGTCGGCGGCGGCGCGACCGGTGTCGAGATGGCCGGCTCGCTGGCGGAGATGCGCTCCACCGGGGTCCCGAACATGTACCCCGAGCTGGATCGCAAGCGGGTCAAGGTGCACCTGATCGAGGCCGGCCCGGTGCTGCTCGGCCCGTTCGACCACCAGCTGCAGGAGTACACGTACGACGAGATGGTCAAGCGTGACGTCGACGTCCGGCTCAACACCTCGGTCGCCGAGATCGACGCCGCCCACATCATCCTCAAGGGTGGTGAGGTGATCGAGAGTGACGTGGTCATCTGGGGCGCCGGTGTGGGGGCGTACGACTGGGCCCGCGGCCTGGGCCTCGAGCTCGGCCGTGGCGGCCGGATCGTCGTCGATCAGATGCTGCGGGTGAAGGGCCAGGACCGGATCTTCGCCGCCGGCGACTGCTCGATCATCGAGGACCAGGCGCTGCCGCAGCTGGCCCAACCCGCGATGCAGATGGGCGTGCACATCGCCGGTCAGATCGTCGCGCTGGCCCGGGGCGGGCAGCTGCAGCGCTTCGAGTACTGGGACAAGGGCACGATGGCCACCATCGGCCGCAACGCGGCCGTCGCCGAGATCGCCCTGCCCGGGCGCAGCGCGCCGCTGCCGTTCACCGGCTTCATCGCCTGGGCGCTCTGGGTCGGGGTGCACCTGTTCATGCTCCTCGGCGGCCGCAACCGGGTCGGCGCGATGATCAATCTCGGCTTCCGCTACATCGCCTGGGGATCCAACACCTGGAACATCGTCGGCGACCTGAAGTCGCCGCGGCGCGCGAAGCGGGTGGCGGCCGAGACCGAGTCAGGCGCCGACCAGCTGTCCTGACCCGGGTCGTGAGGTACGGCTTCGGGCACCGGTCAGGCGCTGCCGCTGGCCGGCCAGGACCCGGGTGGGCCGGCGCCCGGCAGCGGGGACCGGCGCCGGGCGGGGTCGGGTCAGAGGAACCGCTCGGCGAGGCGTACGCCCTGGGTGCCGTACGCGGCCGAATGGGTGACCGCGTGCACCAGCAGTGGGTGCAGCTGGTGCAGGCCGATCAGGCCCCGCCAGCCGTCGGCCAGCCGGGCGCTCTCGGCGTACGCGTCGAGGATCACGTCGATGTGCGGGGCGCCGAACAGCGACAACATGGCGAGGTCGGTGAGGCCGTGCCCGCCGTGCGCCGCGGGGTCGATCAGGACGACGCCCTTGGGGGACCACAGCACGTTGCCGGCCCACAGGTCGCCGTGGATCCGTGCCGGGGGCTGCCCGTCGTCGAAGACGCCGTCGGCGAGCCGGGCGGCGATCCGTTCGATGGTCCGCATCCCGGCGTCGTTCAGGTTGCCCAGGTCGTGGGCCGCCTGGGCGTACGGCAGCACCCGCTGCTCGGCGAAGAAGACCCCCCAGGTCTCCTCCGGCCGCAGTGACATCGTCTGGACGCCGATGAACCCGTCGCCCTCCCAGCCGTCCGGCCCCTGCCCGAAGGCCGCCGCGCCGGCCGCGTGGGTACGGGCCAGAGCATGGCCGAAGGCCTCCGCCGCAGCTTTGGAGGGCCTGGCGTTCGGGACGTTGTCGAGCTCGATGCGCCCCTCCTCGACGGAGCGGACGCGGACGACCCGGGCGCTGCCCGGGCCGGCCTGCGCGAGCCACCTCAGGCCCGCGGCCTCGACCTGGAAGTAGCCCTCCGGTGCCGTCGCGGATTCCTTGGTGAACGTCTCGTGCGCCATGTCGGAAGCCTATCTGTAGAAAGCGCCTATCTCCTACACGCGCCGTAGTGCGAGCCCGCTGCTGTGGCGGCAGACGATGTGGCGACGATCACATCGGGCGAGGGTCCCCTCAGGGTAGTGCGGGCGGCGGCTGCCGGGCCAGGGAACGGCAGGGCTAAGGAAAAGCAGACCGCAGGAAGGCGGATCTCGGGAAAAGCAGACCGCAGGAAGGCGGATCTCCGGAAAAGCAGAAGGGCCGCACCTCAGTGCGACCCGTGCTGTGGCCAGGACCGGGCTCGAACCGGTGACCTTTCACTTTTCAGGCGAACGCTACTACCAACTGAGCTACCTGGCCGAAGGATGACTCCTTCAACAGAAAAACGGTGACACGAGCGATTCGTTCGTTTCACCGCTTCCGCGACCCCGACGGGACTCGAACCCGCGACCTCCGCCGTGACAGGGCGGCGCGCTAACCAACTGCGCTACGGGGCCATCCGGTTTGCGCACTTCCTGCCGGGTGATGTCGACGATCTGCTCGTCGGACCCAGGGCGGAAGCTCGTTTCCGAGTGACCTGCTGCCGTTTCAGGCAGCTCGAGAACTATAGCGCGACCCGGAAGGAAAAGTGAAATCGAGGTGTCCCGGAGCCGCCGGAGGGGCCTCGATCCGCGCCGTGACGCCGATCGACAGCTGTGGACGGCTGTTCCGTCCGTGGACCCGGGTGCCGGATCGCCGAGCCGAGCCGAACCGGGTCGGGTCGGCTCGAACCGGGTCGGGCTGGGCTGAGTCGGGTCGGGGTGAGGTGGCCGGAGTCGGGTGGACGGCGTTCCTCCTGCCGTCACTCCTCGCGCGGCGGACGCGCCGGCCCGGTATCGTCTGAGCGGACGGATCATGGCGAGCGGATGCGCGCGACAGGGAGATGACGGATCAATGACGATGGCCGGAGCTTGGATCTACACCCAGGGCACGCGCAGCGGGCGGTGGGCCAACATTTCGCTGCTCGGGATCGAGGATGCCGGCGGCATCCCCTCCGCGGAGTGGAACAACCTCACCACCGGGGCCGGGCTGCTGCTCTACCCGGACGGCAAGTGGAACCAGGGGGGCCGGTTCCACCTGTTCTACAAGTCGGCCGGTGCTGAGGCTGCAGCCCAGGTCGACACCCTGCTCGAGCCGGCCGATCCGCTCTACCCGTCGAGCCCGACAGCTTGGCAGCAGGTCTGGCGCCGGTGCGTCGACTACGTGAACCACCTGGCCGGCGGTGAGGTCGTCGCCCTGGAGGATCTGGCCGCTGCATGGCGCGCCGAGGTGGACGAGCGCGAGGTCGCCGCTGCGGCGGCCCGCAAGGACGTCGAGCAGCCCGACCTGGAGGACGCCGTCCGTCGGGCCGCCGACAAGGCCAAGGAACGCCTCAACGGCATTCGCGCCCGCCGGGTCGAGGAGCGGGAGGCCCGGGAGGCTGCCGAGGCCCGGGAGGGCTCGACGGACCCCGCCGTCTCCTGAGCCGACGGTCTCCTGCATCGGGTCTGCGCCGCCCCTCGAGGCGATGCAGCAACCCGGCGCGACACCCTGGGGATCGACACGTCGGTCCCGACGCCTCAGCGCCAGGCGTCCTCAGGGTGCGCCCCCGGGGTGTCGGTCCCCGGCTCGTACGGGGAGCGGGTGAAGAGGAACGTGCCGATGTCGAGCGCGTACGGCCCCTGCTCGCCGTCCCGGGTCAGCGGGCGCAGCTCTTCGCCGAGCCAGTAGTCCCCGTCGACCCCGAGCCAGCGGTCCGCCGCCGGGATCAGCGCGAACGTGGTCCGGCGCCGGCCGCCCTCCAGCGGGGTCAGCGCGAGCCGCGGTGACCGGCCCGGGCCGGTCGCGGGCAGCGCGGTGATGGTGTAGGGGTTGGGCCCCCAGTACCAGATCCCGCAGAGGTCGACGACGGATGCCTGGGCCGGATCGAGGGCGTACGGCTGCGGGGGCGCCGGCTCGGTCGCGGCCAGCAGGTCGAGCAGTGTATGGGCTGCGCCGACCGGGTGGGTGGCCGCGCCGCACACGGCGGCGACGTCGCGGGTCGCGGGGTCGCACCACAGCTCGGCGGTGAACCCGGGCACCGAGCCGCCGTGGCCCCAGCGACGTGCCCCGCCGGTGTTGACGACCATCAGGCCCAGCCCGTGCGCCGACGTCCAGGGCGCCTCGGGGGTGTCGGCGAGGGCCCGGGGCTCGTACATCTGTGCCAGCAGGTCGTCCGGCAGCACCGCGCCCGCCCGCGGGCCCAGGCCGAGCAGCCAGGACCCGAACCGCACCAGGTCCGCCGGTGTCGACCAGATCGCGCCGGCCGGGGCCATCGCCCGGTACTCGGGGACCGGCTCGGGGTGCCAGACATCGGCGTACGGGTGCACCGCGACCCCCACGGCGGACGACCCGTCCGCATGGACGCCGGTGTGGGTGAGGCCCAGCGGGTCGAGGACCCGGCGCCGGACGACGGTGTCCCACGGCGCGCCGTCGACCACCTCGAGCAGGCGGCCGAGGACGGCGTAGCCGACGTTCGAGTAGTGGTGTCGGCGGCCGGGCGCGGACAGCACCTGTGGCGGGGCCGCGACCAGCTCGTCCCAGGACGGGCCGGGGGAGCGCTCCCACCAGGGGCCGGTGGGCTCCGCGGCGAGGCCGGAGGTGTGGCTCAGGTAGTGCGCCACCGACGCGGTGGGCGAGAGCGCATCGGGCAGCACCTCGGCGATCGGGGACTCCAGTGCGACCTTGCCCTCGGCGACGAGCTGGAGGACGGCCACCGCCACCAGCGGCTTGGTGATCGAGCCGACCCGGTAGCGGGTCGCGGTGGTGACGCTGTCCGGCCCGACGGTCCTCGCGTCACCGGTCCCACCGAGCCTCGCCGCACCGGTCGTCGGGCGGCCGGGGTCCCGGACGCCGACCGCGCTCGCCCACACCGGCGCGCCGTCACGGGCCACCGCCACGGACAGCGAGGGGACCCGGCGGTCGCGTTGGGTGCGGAGCAGCCACTCGTCGAGGGCATGGACGGTCGCGGGACGCAGCGTCGTCATGGGTCGACGGTAGCGGGGCCGGGACGTGCTGTCGCGGGACCCGCTGATGTCGGCCGGGGCGCCGCCGGGCGCTGTCCGTCAGGCGGATCCTGCGGCGGGGTGCGGCGCCGGGAACCCGGCCCGCAGGGTGTCGGCGGCGGTCCGGAGCGCAGCGCGCACCGCGGCCGCGTCGTCGTCGGTGAGCGTCGGTGCCCCCGAGGGCCCGCTCAGCCGGTGCAGGAAGTGTCCCGCCGCTGCCCGCAGCGTGGCCACCGCGGCCTCGACCAGCACCACCGGGTACGGGTCGACCATCGGGTCGGTCCCCATCCGCTCGGCGACCGCCGTCACGAGCATCCGCGACGTCTCCCGCGACGATCCCATTGCCAGCGGGAGCAGCTCGGGGTGCCGTGAGGTCACCTCCTTCACCAGCCGCCAGGTCGTCCGGTCGGCGGCGAGCTCGAGGGCGTAGTCGATCAGCACCTCGAGCAGCACGTCGCGGGCCTCCTGGCCGGGCGGCGCCGCGAGGATCCGGTCGCGCAGGGCGACGCCGTGGTCCGGGGTCGGGTCGACCAGCGCCTGTTCCTTGCTGGTGAAGTAGTTGAAGAAGGTCCGCGGCGACATCTTCGCCCGGTGGGCGATGTCCTCGACCCGGACGTCGGACAGGCCGCGCTCGGCCACCAGCTCGAGGGCGGCGATCTGCAGCGCCCGGCGGTTCTCCCGCTTCTTGCGCTCGCGCAGGCCGCCGGTGTCGTCGCGGTCGGGTGGGCTGGCCATGCCCCCCAGACTACGAACCCCCGTCCCCGTACGCAGGTGGACAGGGTGCAGGGGGCGGGCATGCAGGCGGCTGACGGCCGGGGCGGGCGCCATGCAGGCGGAGGTAGGCGGACGGAAGGCATCAGGTCGGCGGGCGTGCAGGCGGAGGGCGCGCCGTCCGGGCAGGCTCAGGGCTGATCCGGTGATCAACCCCATCGTCCCCTCTCGCTTCGCCGCCTACGGTGGGGACGTACGCAGCTCGGTCGGGGAGGCGAGGAGAACAGATGACCAATGTGCTGGTGGCCTTCGCCACCAAGGGGGGCATCACGCAGGCGATCGCCGAGCGCCTGGGGGCGCGGCTCCTCGACGCCGGCCATGCGGTGACCGTGGTGTCGGTCCAGGACGACCCGGACCCGACGGCGTACGACGCGGTCGTGGTCGGCTCGGGCATCGTTGCCGGCAGCGTGTATCCGGCCGCCGGGCAGTGGCTCACCGCCCATGCCCGAGGCCTGGTGGACAGGCCGGTCGGGGTGTTCGCGGTCCATCTCAGCGCGACCCGGGAGCCGGCCGGGCTCGAGGCCGCCGTCGGCTGTCCGGACCAGCTCGCCTCGACGCTGCCGCAGCCGCCGGTCGCGACGACGTTGTTCACCGGCTCGTCCGACCCGGCCGGGCGGCACTGGTGGGAGCGGGTCGCCGCCCGGCTCGCCCGGGCACCGCGGGGCGACTTCCAGGACTGGGCGGCGGTCGACGCCTGGGGCGGTGAGCTGGCCGAACGGCTGTGATCGGCCGTTAGGATCACGTCAACACGTCAACACGTCACGTCAACTACGTCAACACGCCAACAGCCGAGCAGGCCAACACCGCCGACAGCCGAGGAGCCCCGATGAAGCCAGGTCTCGTGCCGGGACAGACCCACACCGTCTCCGTACGGGTCGACGACTCGCTCACCGTGCCGGCCGTGTCGGCGAAGTTCCCCGGATTCGCCGAGATGCCGAGGGTGTTCGCGACCGCGTACATGGTCGGCTTCGCCGAGTGTGCGGCGATGGGTGCGCTGGCCGACTATCTGGAGCCCCACGAGAGCAGTGTCGGCATCGACGTACGGTTCGACCACACCGCGGCGACCCCGGTCGGGATGACGGTGACGGCGACCGCGGAGGTCACCGCGGTCGAGGGCCGGGTGGTCAGCTTCCGGGTCGTGCTCCGCGACGACCTGGAACAGATCGGCGAGGGCACCCACCAGCGGGCGGTCATCCACCGGGACAAGTTCCTGGCCAGGCTCGCCGGCAAGGCGGAGAAGGCCGGCCTGGCCGGCTGAGGTCGCCCGGGCCCCGGCCGCCCCGGTTCGGACCCGCCCTGGTCCTGCCGTCGGGCCCCGATCGTCCGCGCCCTGCCGTTTGGTTCCGGCCGCCGGCGCCTTGCCGTTTGGCTCCCGACCGTCCGGGTCCGGCCGCTCGGAGGCTACCTGCCCGTTGGACCGGAGCAGGGGGTGTCGGCACCGCCATCTAGGATCGGGGTCGTGCCCTACACGAACATGCACCTCTTCACCTCCGAGTCGGTCACCGAAGGCCACCCGGACAAGGTCTGTGACCGGATCTCCGACGCCATCCTCGATGCCATGCTGGAGCAGGACCCGGCGGCGCGTGTGGCCGTGGAGACCCTGACCACGACCGGCCTGGTGCATGTCGTCGGCGAGGTGACGACCAGCGCGTACGTGGAGATCCCGCAGATCATCCGCCAGGAGCTGCAGTCGATCGGCTACACCTCCTCCAAGGTGGGCTTCGACGGGGCGTCCTGCGGCGTGATCGTGTCGATCGGCCAGCAGTCCCCGGACATCGCCCAGGGCGTCGACAAGTCGCTGGAGTTCCGCACCGACACCGGCGAGCACGACCGCTACGACCTGCAGGGTGCCGGCGACCAGGGCCTGATGTTCGGCTACGCCACCGACGAGACCCCGACGCTGATGCCGGTGCCGATCTTCCTGGCGCACCGGCTGGCCGAGCGGCTCACCGCGGTGCGCAAGCAGGGCCTGGCGGTGGGCCTGCGCCCGGACGGCAAGACCCAGGTCACCATCGCGTACGACGGGGAGCGCCCGGTCGGTATCGACACCGTTCTGGTGTCGACCCAGCACGACGAGGACGTCACCCAGGAGGAGCTCGCGGAGATCATCCGTACCCTCGTGGTGGAGCCGGTGCTGGCCGAGTCCGGCCTCGACCTGGCCACCGACCGGATGGCGCTGCTGGTCAACCCGACCGGTCGGTTCGTCGTCGGCGGCCCGATGGGCGACGCCGGCCTGACCGGACGCAAGATCATCGTCGACACATACGGCGGCATGGCCCGCCACGGTGGCGGCGCCTTCTCCGGAAAGGACCCCTCGAAGGTGGACCGCTCCGCGGCGTACGCGCTGCGCTGGGTGGCGAAGAACGTGGTGGCCGCCGGGCTGGCCAAGCGCTGCGAGGTGCAGGCCGCGTACGCCATCGGCCGGGCCCGACCGGTCGGGGTGTACGTGCAGACCTTCGGCACCGGCACCGTGTCGGACGAACGGATCCTCGAGGCGATCCGGACCGTCTTCGATCTGCGTCCGGGGGCGATCGTCGACCAGCTCGACCTGAAGCGCCCGATCTACAAGACGACCTCGTCGTACGGCCATTTCGGCCGCGAGCTGCCGGAGTTCACCTGGGAACGTACCGACCGGGTCGAGCAGCTGCAGGCGGCCGTCGCCAGCGCCTGACGCGCCATCAGGCCGGTCCCCGCGCGGCGGTCGGGGCGACGGCGTCCGTGGGGAGCAGGTCCGGGCCGCCCGCGGCGGCCGAGCGGACGGCGTTGGTGGGGAGGACGTCGAGGGCGCTCCCGGGGAGCGCATCGACGGTGCTCGTGGGGAGCACCTCGGGGCCGCCCACGGGGAGCAGGTGGTGCAACAGCACCCGGGCCGCCTCCTTGTCGAGGACCTGGTTGGCGTTGCCGCACTTGGGGGACTGCACGCAGCTCGGGCAGCCATCGGTGCAGCGGCAGGTGCTGAGCCGCTCGTAGGCGGCCTGCCACCAGCGTTCGGCGATCCGGAACCCCTGGGCGGCGTAGCCCGAACCGCCGGACTGTCCGTCGTGGATGAAGATCGTCGCCGCACCGGTGTCGGGATGGAAGACGGTCGAGACGCCGCCGATGTCCCAGCGGTCGCAACTGGCGAACATCGGTAACAGTCCGATCGCGGTGTGCTCGGCGGCATGCACCGCACCCGCGAGCTGCACCTGGCTGAGGCCGGTCGCCCGGACCACCTCGTCGGGAACGGTGATCCACATCGCCTGGGTCCGCAGGCTGTGCTCGGGCAGCACCATCGGGGTCTGGTCCCAGACCTCGCCGGTGAGCTCGTCGCGGCGCAGGTAGCCGACCACCTGACCGGTGAGGCGTACGGACCCGCGGTGCACCTGCGCGGGACCGAACGGGCGGCTCTGCGCCGTCGCGAGGACCTCGATGTCCATCGTGCTGACCGGCTGGGTGGTGTAACCAGGGCGGTCGCGGTGGACGATCGCCTCGAAGTTGTCCAGATCGAGGGTGTCGACCTTCCAGGAGTCGCCCTGGTGCAGGTAGACCGCCTCGGGGTGGACGGCGCGGTCGGCGGAGCCGACGTCGGCGACCCCGACCAGCCGGCCGGTGTCGCGGTCCACGATGTCGACCGCCCGGGCCCCGCCGCCGCGGATGTCGATCATCGTCGCGGCGCGCTCGGGGCGGGTCCAGTACCAGCCGGCCCGGCGCTTGCGCAGCACCCCTTGGGTGGCCAGGGTGTCGGCGATGCCGGCCATGGCCGGGCCGAAGAACGTGGCGTCTGCCTCGGTGAGCGCTGCTTCCTGGGCGGCCGCCGCGAGGTGCGGCCCCAACACGTACGGGTTGGCCGGATCGAGGACCGTACGCTCCACCGAGCCGTCCAGCAGCTCCTCCGGGTGGGCGAAGAAGTAGGCGTCCAGTGGGTTCTCCCGGGCCACCAGGAACACCAGCGCGTCACCGCCGCGGCGCCCGGCCCGGCCGGCCTGTTGCCACAGCGCGGCCCGGGTGCCCGGATAACCCGACACGATGACGGCGTCCAGCCCGGCGATGTCGACACCCAGCTCCAGCGCGTTGGTCGCCGCCACCCCGTGCACCCGGCCGGTCTGCAGATCGTGCTCCAGCCGGCGCCGGTCCGGGGGCAGGTAGCCGGCCCGGTAGGCGTCGATCCGGCCGGCGGGCCCGGCCAGCTCCTGGGCGGTGACGGCGACCCGTTCGGCCATCGCCCGGGAGGCGATGAAGGCCACCGTCTGGCGTCCCTCGGTGACGCAGTCGGCCAGCAGATGCGCCGACTCGGTGTCGTGGTTGCCCTCCGGGCGCCACAGCACCAGGTCGACCTGACCGTGCGGTGAGGTGTCCTCGGTGACCGTCACCACGTCCTCGGCGGCGACCCCGGCCAGATCGGCCAGCAACTCGGCACCCCCGTCGACGGTCGCGGAGGTCGCGACCACCACCGGGTCGGCACCGTACAGTGCGGCGAGGCGACGCAGCCGGCGGATGATCGCCGAGACGTGGGCGCCGAAGACGCCTCGATAGCGGTGGCACTCGTCGAGGACGAGGTAGCGCAGCGAGCCCAGCAGTCGCGCCCACCGGGCGTGGTGGGGCAGCACCGAGTAGTGCAGCATGTCCGGGTTGGTGAGGACGTACGTCCCGAAGTCGCGGGCCCAGTCCCGCTCGGCGTCATCGGAGTCGCCGTCCAGGGTGGTGACCCGCCAGCCGTCCAGCCCCAGCTCGCGGCAGGCCCGCAGCTGGTCGTGGGCCAGCGCCTTGGTCGGAGCGAGGTAGAGGGCGGTGCCGGTCCGGCGGGCGGCGCCGAGATCGGCGCGCAGCGGGGCGGCGGTGAGCCGGGGACGGGCGGTGGTCCCGGTGCCGGCCCCGGCGCCGCCACCCGGGTGGTGGGCCGCCACCGGGGTCGGTCGGGTGTCGTCCGGCGGGGTGCCGTCCGGTCGTGCGTCGCGGGTCGCGGTGGCGACCGGCACGAGGTACGCGAGGGACTTGCCCGAGGCGGTGCCGGTGCTGAGCAGCACGTGCCGGCCGGCGTGGACGGCGTCCATCGCCTTCGCCTGGTGCTCCCACGGGGTCCGGATGTCGAGGCGGGCGAAGGCCTGCACGACATCGGACGGCACCCAGCCCGGCCAGCAGGTGGTGCGTCCGGGGCGCGCGGGGATGCGGTGGAGGTGACTCACCCGCGCATCGGTGGACTGGAACACGCGGTCAGTCTAGGTCGGCCGTCGCCGGGATCGCCCGGTCCGGTCCGGGCAATCCCGCGTGCCTGCCCGGTTGAGGCCGGACGGGCACGCGCCCACCGGCTCGAGGCCGGTCGCGTCTCAGCGGTCGGCCGCGGTGCGCCAGACGGTCTGGATCGTGTCAGCGGTCCGGGTAATCGAGAAACGCTCCTGGACCGAGTGCCACGCGGCGAGGGCCCGCGGCCGGGCCAGGTCGGGGCGCTCCAGCACGGTGATGATCGCCTCGGCGAGGGCCGCCACGTCATGACCGGGGACCAGCCAGCCGAGTGGCTCGGACTGCGGGGTGGGCTGCACGATCTCGGTCACCCCGCCGCCGCGGGTCGCCACGACCGGGACCCCCCGGGCCATCGCCTCCACGATCACCTGGCCGAAGGGTTCGGGCTGGCCGGAGGCGTGCACGCACACACTCATCCGGTCCAGCTCGACCGTCGGGTCCGCGAGGAAGCCGGTGAACACCACGGCGTCGGCCAGACCGAGGGTCTCGACCTCCGCCCGTACCTCCGCGTCGTAGGCGTCCTCACCGAACAGCGGGGCACCGACCACGAGGAAACGGACCTCGGGATGGCGGTCCAGCACCATGGCGGCGGCCCGGACGAACTCCAGCTGCCCCTTCGTCGGGCTGATCCGCCCGACGATCCCGACCACCGGTGGGCAGGGGGAATCGCGGGTGACGGGGGAGGGGCCCAACTGGGCCGGGCTGAACCCGGGGTAGGCGATGGCGAGGCTCTTGGCGTTCGGCAGGGTGGCGGCGGTGCCGGCGGAGTTGACGATCACCCGGCTCGGGGCCCAGCGGGCCAGGCCGCGCAGCAGCTGGACCATCGGCGCGGGCAGGTAGTCGGGACTGATCCGGTCGTGGATGTGCCAGACCACCGGACGCCGGGCCACCCGGCCGGCGACGAGACCGATCAGGTCGGCCTTCAGCGAGGTGGTGTGGATGACATCAGGGGCGAGCCGGCGCAGATGACCGCCCAGCCGCACCGCGTACGGCAGCACCCGCAGGGCGTTCACCAGCGCGGTGAGCCGGGTGCCGCCGGAAGCGCGCCGGTCGGCCGCGGCGATCCGTGGGTCGAGCGGCCACACCTCGACGTCGTGTCCGGCCTCGGTCATCAGCTCGGCGAGCGGCCCGTCGCTGAACAGGATCGTGTGGACCCTGATGTCGTCGTCGAGGTGGTCGAGCAGCCGGATCAGGGCGAGCTCGGCACCCCCCACCGCTCCGGTGTGGTCGAGCACGACGACGCGAAGGCCGTCCCCTGGATCCTGCCTGTCCCCCATGGGGACACACTAGTCGTCGGAGCTGACATCTCTGATATACGCGCGGACGGGCTCCGCCTCGTCGCGACCGACCATGCCGTGGGGGACGGTGACCGGACGGGCGGGAGCATGCCACGATGGGGCCATGCCCGCCGATCCCGCCGCCGACGCCCGATCCACCCGCTTCGCCGCACCGTCGTACGCCGCCGATCCGCGCCGGCTCGCCGATGCGCTGCGCGCCGCCGACTTCACCGTCGACCGGGTCGCCGAGCGGCTGGGGCAGCGGGCCGGCGCCGCGCTGGGCCGCAACACCACTCTGGCGGCGTTGCGGGCGTTGGCCGGTGACGACGATCCGCAGGCCACCCTGCTGCGGCTGTTCGTGCTGCAACGGACCGTGGGGCGCGACGCCGCCGAGCGGGCGCTGCCCGGCCTGGTCGGTCCGTCGCTGGCCGACGGGGTGCTGGAAGAGGCCGCCGGCCGGGTGGCGGCGACGGTCGACGTACGACCCTACGGGGCCGACGAGGCCTCCGGGGCGGCGGTGGACGGTTGGGTGGTCGCCGACCACGTGCCGGGACTGGACGGCCGGGTGACCCGGACCCGACCGGACTACGTGCTGTCGGCGAGCCCGGCGTCGGCGACGCTGACCCAGCTGACCATCCGCCGACCGGTCGGCCGGGCCCTCGATCTGGGCACCGGCTGCGGGGTGCAGTCGCTGCACCTGGCCACCCACGCCGAGCAGGTGGTCGCCACCGACCTCAATCCCCGGGCGCTGCGGCTGGCCGACCTCACCCTGCGGCTGAACGGTGTCGAGGACCGGGTCGAGCTGCGCGAGGGCAGCCTCTACCAGCCGGTCGCCGAGGACCGGTTCGACCTGATCGTCAGCAACCCGCCGTACGTGATGTCACCGCCCCGCGCCCCCGGGGCCCGGCTCACCTACCGGGAGGGCGACTTCCCCGCCGACGAGCTGGTCGCCCGGGTGGTGCGCGGCGCCGGCGAGATGCTCACCGAGGGCGGCACGCTGCAGGTGCTGGCGAACTGGGCCCATCTGGCGGGCCAGGACTGGACCGATCGGTTGCGAGGCTGGATCGAGCCGACCGGCTGCGACGCGCTGGTGCTGCAGCGGGAGGTGCTGGACCCGTACGAGTACATCGAGCTGTGGCTCAACGATGCCGGGCTGGTGGGGTCGGAGGAGTACGCCGGGCGGTACGCCCAGTGGCTGGAGTACTTCGACGGTCTCGGCATCGAGGCGGTCGGGCTCGGCTGGGTCAGCCTGCACCGGGCCGGTCACGACCGGCCGCACCTGCAGCTCGAGGACTGGCCGCACAGTGTCGTCCAGCCGGTGGGGGCGGCGTTCGCCGCCCAGCAACGCGGCGTGGCCCTCGCCCGCCGCAGCGACGAGGAGCTGCTCGCCACCTCCTGGCATCTGGTCGGGACCGTCCAGGAGACGTACGGAGCCCCCGGGGCGGCCGACCCGGAGCACATCGTGCTGCGGCAGCGGACCGGATTCGCCCGGGCGGTGGAGGCCGACACTGCGCTGGCCGGCGTGCTCGGCGCCTGTGACGGGGAGCTGCCGCTCGGCGTGATCATCGGGGCGGTGGCCCACCTGCTGGAGGTCGACGCCGAGGCGCTGCGGGCCGAGCTGATCGGCCGGATCCGGCCCCTGGTGATCGACGGGTTCCTGATCGGCTGATCCGTAGCAGTTGCGGCTGCGGCAAAGTGGTTGCGGTTGACGCGGCCGGACGGTTCAGTGAGCCGCGGCCGGCTCGGTGGGTCCCGGCCGGCCAATAGGCCTCGGCCGGCTCAGTAGGCGCCGGCGGAGGCCAGTACGGCGCGTGCGGTCCGCATCAGGATCATCACGTCCTTGGCCATCGACCAGTTGTCGACGTAATAGAGGTCCAGCCGCACCGTCTCGGTCCACGGCAGATCGGAACGTCCCGACACCTGCCACAGCCCGGTGATGCCGGGCCGTACGTCGAGACGGCGGTGGACGTGATCCTCGTACAGCTCGACCTCGGAGGGCAGAGCGGGCCGCGGACCGACCAGGCTCATGTCGCCGGACAGCACGTTGAAGAACTGCGGGAACTCGTCGAGGGAGAACCTCCGGATGACGTGACCGACCCGGGTGATCCGCGGGTCCTTCTGCATCTTGAACAGCACCCCGCCCTCGGACTCGTTCTGCGCCCGCAGATGCGCCAGCAGCTTCTCCGCATCGACGACCATGGAACGGAACTTGAGGCAGTGGAACAGGGTGCCGTCCTTGCCCACCCGGACCTGACGGAAGAACACCGGGCCGCCGTCGTCGAGCTTGATGGCCAGCGCCACCAGCAGCATGACCGGGGCGCTGACCACGATCAGGGCGGTCGAGCCGACGATGTCGAACAGCCGCTTGCCCCATCGTGACGCGGCCTCGGACTGCGGCTTCTCCACGTGCACCAACGGCAGGCCGGCGATCGGCCGCACCTGGAGGCGCTCGGCGGAGACATCGGTCATCGTCGGCACGACGATCAGCTGGGTGTGGCCGCTCTCGAGGTCCCAGGCGAGCCGGCGGAAGTCCCGACTGCCGGGGAAGGAACCCTCGCTGCAGATCACCGCCTCGGCATTCGTCGCCCGGACCGCGTCGCCGAGCCGGTCCGTGTGGCCGATCACCGGGATGCCCCGGGGCGTACGGGGGGACGGATCGGCGGTCGGGGTGATCGCGCCGACGATCTGGTACCCGAGCCACGCCTCGCGCTGGATCACCGTGGCGATCTCGTCGATGTGCCCGGGATCGCCGGAGAGCACCACCCGGTTGAGCAACATCCCCGCCGTCCGCGCCCGCTGGACACCGCGTCGGACGAGCAGCCGGCCGAGCAGCAACAGCACCAGGCCGACGGAGAACTCGATCACGAAGAACCCGCGGGAGAGCTGGCTCTTGCTGAGGTAGAGCACGGCGGCGGTGAGACCGGCGGTGATCCCGGTGGCGGTCAGGATCGACTGGTACTCGTCCGACCCGGCCCCCATGTTCTTGGTCCGGTAGAGCCCCCAGGCGGCGAGGACCGCGATCCACAGCGGCACCTGCCACACCACCAGGCCGGTGACCACGGAGGTCACGTCGTCGGCCGCGTCGAAGAAGATCAGTGAGTTGCGGCCCATCACGCCGATCACCGTCGCGAGCAGGATGGCCACCAGATCGGACAGCATCGCCGTGGCGCTGATGAAGCGCGAGGCCCCGCGTCCCACCAGCGTGGATCGCTCGGTCCCGGACCGGTCACTCCTGGCCGGCGCAACGTCGACGTGCGCCTGCGCTTCTTGACCGGTGGCTGTCTCGATGCTCATGTTCCCCCGAAACCTGAACGGCATGAACCGTCGTCGGCGGTTCCGGTGCCGATGGCGGCCCCATCACCGTCCCGCAACTGACCCGCACATTCAAACACCGCCCCATGACATTGCGCCAGTCGGTCGTACTGTGCGGGACATCTCACGCGATGTCAGCGGCCGGCCAGAGCGGCCACCTCAGCACGGATCCGGGCGATGAAGCGGGCCTCCGAGAACGCGTCGGCATGCCGCCGGATCGCGTCCCGGTCCCACTGCCGGGCGGAGGTCGCCTCGATCGCGCCGGCGATCGCCGCCGCGGCGGCCGTCTCGAAGAATGCACCGTTGGTCGCCGGGTCGATGGTGTCGAGATAGCCACCGGCGTGCAGGGCGAGGGTGGGACACCCGAACGTCGCCGCCTCCAGCGGGGTGAGACCGAAGTCCTCGTACGACGGGGCGATCAGCGCCCGGGCATGGGCGTACGTCCAGCGCAACTGGGCGTCGCTGAGGCCGGAGACCAACCGGGCGTTCGCCGGGGCGATCGCCCGCAGCTGGTCGGCGAGCGGACCCTTGCCGACCACCACCAACCGCTCGCCGGGCAGCGACCGGAAGGCCTCCAGCGCCCGATCGACGTTCTTGTACGGCTGGAGGCGGGAGACGATCAGGTGGAACCCGCCCCGCCAGTCGACCAGCTCGGGGAGCGGCTCCTGGGCCCCTGAGGCGTCGATGCTGTGCGGCGGTGGGACCAGCCCGGCCTCGAGGCCGTACGTGTCGGCGATCCGCTGGACGACCACCCGGGAGTTGCCCAGGTAACGGTCCGCCCGGTGCGCCGCCCGCTGGTCCCAGACCCGCAACGGGCCGCGCAACGCTGTCAGGGCCAGCCGCTTCGGCGACAGGGCACCGGCCTCGCCGAGGTACTCGTTGCTCTGGTAGAGCCAGCGGGCCGGGTTGTGGCAGTAGACCAGGCGGCGGCCGTCGGTGGGGAAGGCGTGCGCCCAGCCGCTGGAGGACGCCACCACGACATCGGCGTCGATCCGCATCCGTCCGGATGCCCAGGCCAGCAGCGGGAGGGCCAGCCGGGGGTCGCGGCGCAGCGCGCCGATCCGGTTGAGCGGTGAGGTGACGATGTGGGCGTCGCGGAAGGCGGGGAAGGTGCCGTCCGGGTCATAGAGGGTGGTGTGGATCACCGCGTCGGGAAAGGCGCGCAGCAGGGAGAGGACGACCCGCTCGGCGCCGCCGCGCTGGGTCAGGTAGTCGTGGGCGACGGCGATCCGCAGGCCGGTCAGATCGGCCGGGTCGGCCCCGTCGGCCGGGTCGGCGGCATCGCGCTGTCCCGGTGTCGCCGCGCCGGCTCCGACGACGGCGTCCGTGTCGTGTTCGGTGACGTCGTCCACTGGTCCCCCCCTCGCACTGTCCCGGTGCGGCAGCCTAACAGGGCGGCCCGGCGCGCCGGTCGGAGGGACTCAGCCGGCGCGGGGGACCCAGCCGGTGGGAGGGAGACGGCGCAGCACCCCGTCGGAGAGCAGGTCCCGGATGACGCACGCGGTCGCCTCCGCCAGGTCCCCGTCCGGAGGCGTGCCGAAGATGTCGACCAGATGTCCGGCGATCTCCGCCTCGCTGTGCGGCTGCCGGCACAGGTCGACGACGGTGCGGCCGAGCTCGCTGAGCCGCACCACGGTCCGCTCGAACAACAGCAGCGCCCCGTCATCCAGCTCGAGCACGTCCACCGGTTCGACACTGACCAGGACATCCATCGGCTCCACGCCGGCCCGGACGTCGGACGGCTCGGTCGGTGTCATGCCGCCGCCACCAGGGCGGTGAGGAGCGGGGCGAGGTCCTCGGCCTCCCGGTAGGTGCAGCGCAGCACCGGCCCGGCCGCGGCGATCAGGTCGGCCAGCAGGTGCAGGGGACGCTCGAGGCTGCTCAGCGCGGATGTCTCCGGTGCCAGCGCGATGATGGCGTCGGCCACCTCGAGCTCGGTGCAGCGCGGGGGGCCGGCGTGGTCATCGGTGCGATCCAGCAGCACGATGCGCCGCAACCACGGGGCCGACGGCGCAGCCACCAGCTGCAACTCGTCCGGTGATGTCTCGGTCTTGGGCCCGGCCCACCCGTTGGTCCGGATCGACAGCGGCTTGGGGTACGGCAGGATCCGGCCGGTGGCCGTGATCCCCACCGTCTCGTCGGTGAGGTACCCCAGGGACCGGCCGAGGACACGCGACAGAGTGGTCTTACCAGTGCCCCCGGGGGCCACGTACACCACGGCGGCGCCGGACTCCGGATCGGCGCACGCGCCCGCGTGCAGCATCAACAGTCGACCGGTCTGGGCGGTGATGAAGGTCCGGGTGACGGCCTGGGTGGTCTGCTGGAGCAGGGCGTCGAGTCGGGTCGCGGCCACCGAGGTCTCCGGGTCCGGGGCGCTGTCGCCCGCCGGATTCTCGGGGGTGGGGTCCTCGCCCGCCGGGTGCTCGTGACCCTCGACGGTCGACGGATCCTCGAGGACGAGCCGCAGACCGGGCGTCGGGGTGGTCGGTGCAGCGTCGGTCGGTGCCAGGCAGCGGGACCAGGCCCGCGCCAGCGCGTCCCGGAGCTCGGCGGAACGCGATCCGCGCAGCGTCAGGGAGGTGGTGCAGGCCAGCCCGTGCACGGTCATCGAAGCGGCCGGGATCCCCTCCCGGAGGTCCGCAGGAGGCGGGGGTGACGCGGCGGGCATGCGGGCAGCCTACCCCGGGTCGGGCCGGCGGTCCGACCCGTACGGAGGCGGCCGACGGCTGCCCGGCCGCGGATAGGCTGCCACCATGACCGACCTGCACCCGGAGCCGCCGTTGGCGGCCGTCGTCCAGCTCGGTCACGCGGCCGTCCAACGGGTGGCCGAGCTGTCCGGTACGGACCTGCTGCACATCAAGGGCTACGCGATCGATCCGACGCTCACCGAGGAGGGACGCATCGGCACCGATGTCGACGTGCTGGTCCGGCCCGCTCAGGTGCGCGACTTCCTGCACGCTCTGGTCGCCGCCGGCTGGACACGGGTGATCGGGTTCCGCGCCGGCTCCTCGTTCGGCCATGCGGCGACCCTGCACCACACCTGCTGGGGCTACGTGGATGTGCACCGGATGTTCCCCGGCATCGGCGTCGATCCGGGGGAAGCCTTCGAGCTGTTGTGGTCGGGCCGTCGGACGGCCGACATCGGCGGCATCGCCTGCCTCGTCCCCGACACCGTGGCGCAGACGGTGATCCTCGTCCTCAACGCCGGCCGTACGGCCACCGCCGGTGCCATCGCCCCGGACGTCCTGACCTCATGGGGGAGGGCCGACGGGGCACAGCGGGCGGCTGTCGAGGCTCTGGTCCGCCGGCTCGGGGCCCAGCTGGCCTTCGCGGCAGGAACAGGGCATCTGGAGGAGTTCCACGCGCAACGCGAATATGCCCTCTGGAGGGTGATGTCGGAAGGCGGCACCCGGCTGGAGGAGTGGCGGGCCCGGATCGTCGCGGCCCCCACCTGGCGCGACCGGCTGCACCTCATCCTGATCGCCCCACTGGTGAACGTCGAACACCTGGCGGTGCTGCTGGGGCGACGACCGACCCGCCGGGAGATCGCCCTCGAGTTCTTCAGGCGACCGGTCCGCGGGGTCCACGAACAGCTCCTGGCCCCGGCGCGCCACCGCGGCGCGACCGCCACCGTCCCCACAGACGCCGTCCGCGGCGCGACCGGCCCTGAGGGGATCGGCGCCGACCTGACCGATGCCGACGGGATCGGCGCCGACAGGACCACCACCACAGGGTCTGCGCAGCCGGATCGGCCCGGAGCGGTCCCTGCGAGCCCGCAGCGGGAGCAGCGCGCGGCGGAGGAGACAGGATCAGGTGCAGGGGGCTATCGGCTGCCGGTCGGCGTCGGCGCGGTGGACGTCGACGGTGTCATCTACGTCGCTCCGGTCCCCGAAGGGCCGATCCGGATCCTCACCGGCAGCGCGGCGGAGATCTGGGTGGCCGTCTTCACCGGCACCCCGGACTCGGTGGTCGAGCGGGTGGCGCTGACCTTCGAGGCGGAACTGATCGACATCCGGTCCGCGGTGGAGGGTTTCGTCAGCGGGTTGCTCGCCGACGGCCTGGTGGCCCGGCGCTGACCCGGGTCATCCGCGGGTCGTACGCAGGTCGTACGGCGACGCGGGCGTTCGCCCGGACAGAGGCTGGGTCGTTGGCCACCCGAGCGAGGGCGAGCTGCTCGGCACCCGGGGCGAGGGACGGGCTATTCGGCGAAGCGACGTCCGTGCGGCAGCGACCCGGCGGTGTCCCGCTCCCCTCGCTCCTCAGTGGTAGGCGCGGCCATCGGGGTGGCCTGGGACGTGGGTGCCGCCGGCGAGGTGGGACCCGCGAAGTCCACGGGATCCTCGCGGCGCGTCGCCGCGGAGGGCCGCCCGTAGGGGGTGTGAGCGGCCGCTGCCGGCGGTGCGGCGGTGCGGCGGTGCGTACGCACCGTGATCTCGTCGCGGGAGTCCTCCTGGGCGGGAGAGTCGAGGATCGCGGCGGAGGTGACCGGCACCGCCTCGTCCAGACTGCCGTGCCGCGAGGCGACGGCCGCATGCTTGCGCTTGTCCTTGCGCCCGCGGCCGTACGCGTAGTAGCCGCCGTAGCGGCTGGAGGAGTCGTCGTTCGGCATCCGGTTGAGCGCGAAACCGGCCACCTTGGCGTCGACCGTCTTCAGCTGCTTCACCGCCTGGGCGAGGTCCCGCTTCAGGGTGGTGTTGACGCTGACCACCATCAGCATGCCGCCGACCAGCCGGTCGATCAGCACCGGGTCGATGACGGGCAGCACCGGGGGGCTGTCCACCAGGACATAGTCGTAGGCGGCGAGCAGCTGCTCGAAGAGGGTCTCGGTCGCCCTGGAGCCGAGGAGCTCGCTCGGGTTCGGTGGGATGGCGCCGGAGGGCAGCACATAGAGGGTCGAGTCCCCCCACTTCTGTGCGGCCTCACCGACGGTCGCCCGGCCGAGCAGCACGGTGGTGAGACCGACGTTGCCCTCCAGCCCCATCGCGGCAGCGACGGACGGGTTGCGCAGGTCGCCGTCGACCAGCAGCACCCGCGCCCCGGAATCGGCCAGCGCGATGGCCAGGTTCACCGCGGTGGTGGTCTTGCCCTCGCCCGGCATCACCGACGAGATCACGAACGAGTGCTTGCCACCGGTGGTGACATCGGCGAACTGGAGGTTCGTCCGCAGCCGGCGGTACTCCTCGGCCGCCACCCCGTGCGGGTCGCTGTTCATCACGACCGCGTTGGCGGTGCCCTTCGACAGTTGGCGCAACTTGCCCAGGAGAGGCCGGTCGGAGATGGCGCGCAGATCGCCCTCCGACCGGACCCGGGTGTCGAGGAAGTGGCGCAGCAGCGCCAGGCCGATGCCCAGGGCCAGGCCGGCCAACAGCCCGAGTACGACGTTCTGCACCAGGTTGGGGGCGACCGGCCTGGTCGGCACAGCGGCAGCCGAGATGGTCGTCGCCTTGACGTTCTGCCCCGCACTGTTGAGCAGCGGGGCGAAGTCCTTGCCGATGGACGCCAGTTGCGGCCCGGCGGCGTTCGCGGCGTCGGCGGCCATCTGGGCCGAGGACGATCGCGCCGTGATGTCGAGCATCGGCGAGCCCTCGGCGACCTTGGCGCTGATCGTCAGCGGCGTCCCTGCAGGGAGCTTCAGCTGCTGCCGCAGCGGGTCCATCACGACGGGGGAGCTGATCAGCTGCTGGTAGGTGCCGAGATCGTTGGTCGTCAGCACGTAACCGTTGCCGGTGTTGTTGGCCGTCCTGGGCGCCTCTGCGGAGAAGAACACCTGGGCGGTCGTCTCGTACGTCGGGGTGATCCGCAGCGTCGTCACCACGGTCGCCGCGAGCACCAGGAGCACGCTGACCAGCACGGTCTTCCAACGCGAGCCGAGGATGGCCAGGAACTCTCGGAACTGCACGGTTGCTCTCCAGTCATCGGTCGATTCGGTGGGCCTGCCGGGATCATTTTCACACAGCACGAGCAGAGTCCGAGGGGTGAGCCGGGTCGGTTAGGGTGTGGCTGCAGTCTTCTCGACCGGAGGGGGGTCGGCCGTGCGGGTCCTACGCGTCTTCCACAGCGCTGTCGTCGACGCCTGGCGGGAACGGGAACGCGCACTGGCACGAGCCGGCGTCGAGGTCACCACGCTCACCGCGCGACGCTGGGACGAGGGCGGCCAGGTCGTCGAGCTGCGAGCCCGGCCGGACGAGCAGGTCCGTGCCGCGGCGACGATCGGCCGCCATCCCGCCCTCTTCCTCTACGACCCCCGACCGATCTGGCGGGCTCTCGGGGAGGACTGGGACATCCTCGACCTCCATGAGGAGCCCTTCGCCCTGGCCACCGCGGAGATCCTGCTGCTACGGGCCCTGCGGGGCCGGCGGATGCCGTATGCCCTGTACTCGGCGCAGAACATCCGCAAGCGGTACCCGATCCCGTTCCGGCACCTGGAACGGCACGCTCTGCGGCATGCGGCCGGCCTGCAGACGTGCAACGCCGACGCCGCACGGATCTGCCAGGACAAGGGCTTCCCGGGCGCTGCCCGGGTGATCCCGCTCGGGCTGGACCCTGACCACTTCACCCCCGGCTCCACCAGTGGTGGCCTCCCGACCGGCCACGCGGTACCGACCGGCCACGCGGCGCCGACCGGTGACGGTGCCGCAGACGTCGTCGTCGGCTATGTCGGCCGACTGGCCCCCCACAAGGGGATCGACGTGCTGCTCGAGGCCGTGGCCGGCGAGCCCCGGCTGCGCCTGCGGATCGCGGGCGCCGGTCCGGAGGCGGAGACGCTGCGCCTGCGGGTCGCGGCCGGTGGCCTGCGCGATCGGGTCGAGTTCGTCGGGCCGGTCGACCAGGCCGAGTTGCCCACCCTCTATCGGGGCCTCGACGTGCTGGCCGTGCCCTCGCTGACCACTGCCTCGTGGGTCGAGCAGTACGGCCGGGTCGCGGTCGAGGCGATGGCCTGCGGCACCCCGGTCGTGGCCAGCGACACCGGAGCCCTGCCCGAGGTGGTCGGTGGTGCCGGACTGCTCGTCGCGCCCGGCGACCCGGTCGCACTCCGGGCGGCGCTGGTGCGGGTCGGGAGCGACCCGCAGCTGGCCGCCGACCTGCGGGCGCGGGGCCTGGGACGTGCCGCCGCGACGTCGTGGGAGCGGGTCGCCGAGGACTTCCTCGCCCTCTATCGCAGCATGCTGCATCGCCCCGCCGACCGGGACGGTCAGGATGGCGATGCTCGCCGGGTGGACGAGCCTCATGTGGACGAGCCCCATGGCCCGGACCAGACCCGCGGTCCGAACGAGCGCCGCGGCGTGGAGGTGGTGCTGGTCGCCTACCGGTCCGCCGATCTGGTCCGCCGGGCCCTCACCCCGATCGCCGGTGCCCTGCCGGTCACCGTGGTGGACAACTCCTCGCTGCCCGAGATCCGGCAGCTCTGTGCCGAGCTGGGCTGCCACTATGTCGACGCCGGTCACAACGGAGGTTTCGCCGCCGGGGTGAACCTCGCGCTGCGTCACCGACAGCTGCCGGACGCCGATGTGCTGCTGCTCAATCCGGACGCCGTGGTGTCGGTCGAGGACATCGACACCCTCCACACGGCCCTGCTCACCGACCCGGACCTGGCCAGTGTCGGGCCGTCCCAGGTCGACGGGGCCGGCCGGCCGGCCCGGGTGTCGTGGCCGTTCCCGTCGCCGCGGGGCAGCTGGCTGGAGGCGCTCGGCCTGGGCCGGTGGGCGGGGCCGGACCGCTATGTGATCGGGTCGGTGCTGCTGCTGCGGGCCGAGGCGCTGGCCCAGGTCGGGAGCTTCGACGAGCGCTTCTTCCTCTACGCCGAGGAGACCGACTGGGCCTACCGCGCCCACCTGCTCGGCTGGCACCATGCTGAGGTGACCACCGTGACGGTCGAGCACCTCGGTGCCGCCACCAGCACCGACCCCTCGCAGCGCGATGCACACTTCTTCGCCTCCCAGGAGCGCTACCTGCGCAAGCACTTCGGTGCCCCCGGGTGGCAGGCCGCCCGGGTCGGGCAGGTGCTCGGTGCCGGGCTGCGGGCGGTCGTCCTGCCGGGCGGGCGGGGCCGGGCCGCCGCTGCGCGGGCCCGGACGTTCGTCCGTGGCCCGATCCGGGCCGAGGCCACCACGGGGAGGGGAGCCTGATGGGCGCGCTGCTGGCGACCCGGCTCGGACGGCGCTTCACCTGGCTGGTGGGCACCCTGCTGGCCGTCGGGCTGGCGCTGGGGATCGGACACCTCGTGCCGGGCCGGCCGCTGATCGCGATCGGTGCCGTGGGGGTGGTGCTCGCCCTCGGCGTCACCGTGGCGGACCCGGCGACGATTCCGCTGATCGCCATGCCGGTGTTGCTGGTGGTCCACCGGGTGGGGGGCGGGACGCTGGACCTGTCCCTGTCGGACGCCGCGCTGGGGGTGGCGACGATCACGGCACTGTTCTTCGCGCCCCGCCCGTTCAGCCCACCGCTGCGCAACCTGCTGTGGCTGTCGGGGGTCTACCAGTTCGCCACCCTGTTCACCGTCGTGGCGAACCCGTACGTCTCCGGTGTGATCGAGTGGTTCCATGCCTGGGTCCTGGTCGCCGGTGCGCTGATCGTCGGCTGGACGGTCGGGCGCAGCGGGCACGCCCGGGCCGGGCTGACCCTGTTCCTGCTGGCCGCGCTCGGCCTGGCCGGCCTCACCATCGCCCAGGGGGCACTGCAGTACGCCCACGGGAACTTCGGGGCGGTCTTCGTGTCCTGGCCGTACGGCATGCACAAGAACTTCCTCGGCACGGTGCTGGGGTTCGCCGCCGTCATCGCCTACACGCGGCCGCTGTGGATGGGCTGGCGGAAGGGCTGGGCGCTGACGGCGTTCACTGTGCTGGTCGCCGCGCTGGCGATGACCCAGTCCCGCCAGGCCCTGGTCGGACTGGCCGTCGCCCTCCTCGTCGTCGCGCTGCGCGGTGACGCCCATCGCCGCCGGTCCAAGCTCATCGTGGTGCTGGTGATCCCGGCCCTCGTGGTGGTCGCCACCACGGTGCGGGACCAGATCGCCACCGGCAACATCCACAACTCGATCTTCCAGCGGGTCACCTGGTTCCAGGAAACCGTCACCTACTGGCGGGCGTCGCCGTGGGTCGGGCACGGGCTGCGGTACTGGTACCGGCCCGGTGAGCCCGGGTTCCAGCCGCCCAACGCCGAGCTGGAGCTGCTGGCCACGGCCGGGATCATCGGACTGATCGCGTTCCTCGCCCTGATGATCGGCGCCCTGGGCATCCTGTGGGGGGTCGACCCGGCGTACGGCACCCTCGCGGTCGCCATCCTGTTGTCCCGGCTGGCGCAGGCCCAGCTCGACCTGTTCTGGATCTCGGTGCAGACCCCGATCCCCTTCGTGATCATCGGGGTCTGCCTGGGCGCGCTGGCCCTGGCCCGCGACCGGGCCGACGCCGGTGCCGCCACTCGGGCCCTCGCCGGTGCGACCGGGGCCGACGCGACCGTGGCCGGTGCGACCGGGGTCGGGGACGTCGGTGCACCGGCCCGAGCGGGGCGCGGGGCGCCGGTCGGATCGGGGAGCTGATGAGGATCGTCCAGATCGTGCCCGAGGTGCGGGCCGGCAGCGGGGTGGAGGGCGTGGCGTACGCCCTGGAGCAGGCGTTCGATCGCCGCGGCGTCCCCACCGAACGGTTCACCCTCGACGAGGCCGGCGCCGGCTGGCTGGCGTTGCCCGAGGGGCAGCTCGGCCGGACCGTGGTCCGGGCCCTGCGC
Source organism: Raineyella sp. (assembly GCF_034933565.1). NCBI lineage: Bacteria > Bacillati > Actinomycetota > Actinomycetes > Propionibacteriales > Propionibacteriaceae > Raineyella > Raineyella sp. Next base: position 53,154 of record NZ_JAYFNG010000011.1, on the reverse strand, counting down.
ACCGTCTGGTTCTCCACCGTCGGCACGGCCCGGGCCCGCCGCTTCCTGGCCCAGCGCCCCGACGCCGTCGCGATCTGCCACAACGATGTGCTGGCCGGTGAGGTGTACGTCAACCACGGCATCGTCCGGGCGGCGATGAAGGCCCGCGGGCAGTTCGCCTGGCGGATGGTGCGCAACCCGCTGCACCTGTTCACCTCGGCCCGCGACATCCTGCGCTACCGCAGCGGCGTCCACCGGGTGGTGGTCAACCTCACCGAGGGGGAGCGCCGGCTTCTCGAACAGACCTATCCGCGGCTGCGCCCGGCCACGGTGGTCATCCCCAACGGGGTCGACACCCGGCGGTTCCGACCGGTCGGGCCCGCCGAGCGCGACGCGCTGCGGGCCCGGCTCGGGCTGCCCACCGATCGGATGCTCGCCGTGTTCGTCGGGCACGAGTTCGACCGCAAGGGGCTCCCGCTCACACTGGCGGCGCTCGCCGACCGGTCCGGGACCGATCTGGTCGTGGTCGGCGGGACCCCGGCGATGATCGCGGCGGCCCGGCACCGGGCCGAGGACCTCGGCATCGCTGATCGGGTGCACTTCGCCGGGCGCCAGGACGATCCGGTGCCGTGGATCCAGGCCGGTGACGTCTTCGTGCTGGCCAGCGCGTACGAGGCGAACGCTCTCGTGGTGCTGGAGGCACTGGCCTGCGGTCTGCCGGTGATCGCCACCCGGGTCGGGTTCGCCCCCGACCTCCTCGACGGCCACAACGGGCTGCTGATCGACCGGGACGCGGCGTCGTTGGCCGCGGCCCTGCGCCGGCTCGAGGCGGCACCGCTCGCCCCCTGGCGGGACGCCGCCCGGGCGACCGCCGAGCGCTGGTCCTGGGACGCGGTGGCCGCCCGCTACCTCGACCTGGCCGAGACCCTGCGATCCGGTGCCGGATGACGATGCGGATCGTGCACGCCGTACGTTCCGACGGGTTCGCCGGGGTGGAGAGCCACATCGCCCGGCTGGCGGTCGGCCAGGCCCGGGCCGGGCACCGGGTCGCGGTGATCGGCGGTGACCCCGAGGCGATGCGCCAGGCGATGGCCGGCGCCGACGTACGGCAGCGGCCGGCCGCCACGGCGTCCGAGGTGGTCCGGGGGCTCGACGCCTACCGTCACAGCGACATCCTCCCCGGGCACATGACCGCCGCCGCGGCCGCCGCCGTGGCGGCGGTCCGGGCCTGGCCCCGCCCGGTGGTGACCACCCGGCACTTCGCCGCACACCGGGGGGCGACCCGACGCGGCCGGCTGGCGGCCACCCTCGTCGCCCGACGGATCGCGGCGCAGATCGCGATCAGTGAGTACGTCGCCGCCGCGGTCGAGGGGGACAGCGTGGTGGTGCCTCCCGGACTGCCCGCCGCGCCGGTGGTGCCGGCCTCGGAGCGGACCCGGACCGTCCTGGTGGCGCAGCGACTCGAGGCGGAGAAGCGGACCCAGGACGCGATCGAGATCTTCGCCCGCTCCGGTCTGCTGCAGCGCGGCTGGCGGCTGGCGATCGCCGGCGACGGGGCCCGGCGGGCGCACCTCGGTGACACGGCCCGCCGCTGGGGGGTCGCCGCCGCCACCGACTTCCTCGGCCATCGGCGCGACGTGCCGGAGCTGATGCGGACGGCCGGCCTGCTGATCGCACCGTGCGACATCGAAGGGCTCGGTCTCACCGTGGTGGAGGCGATGGCCGTCGGGCTGCCGGTGGTGGCCTGCGCGGCGGGCGGCCATCTGGAGACCGTCGGTGCGGCGACCGCCGGGGCCCTCTACCCCGTGGGGGACCTGTCCGCCGGGGCCGATCTGGTCCGGTGCCTGGCGGTCGACGACGAGCGTCGGGTGGCGTACGGGGCCGAGCTGGCGCAGATCCAGTCCACCCGGTTCACCGTCGAGGCCCAGGTCGCGGGCGTCGACGCCGTCTACCGGGCGGTGCTGTCGTGACCACGGGGGCGATGTCCGGGGGGCCGGTGTCCGGGGGCCGGAAGCCGAGGGGGCGCATGCCGGGGGGCCGGATGTCCGGGGCCCCGGAGACAGGAAGGCCGGCGACGGACCTGGTGGTGCTCTCCCTGGAACCCTGGGACCGGGTGTGGCGGCGCAACCAGCACCTGGTGGCGGGGCTGCTGCGGGCCGACCCCGGTCTGCGGGTGCTGTTCGTCGAGCCGGCCGCCGATCCGCTGCACGACCTCGTCTCCGGCCGCCGGCCGCGCCGGGGCAGCGGGCTGCGGACCGTGTCGCTCGACGGGGTGGCGGAGGGCCGGCTGCGGGCCTGCCGACCGACCAAGCTGTTGCCCCGGCGGTGGGACCGGGCCGCCGACCGGCGCCTTGCGACGGGGGTCCGCCGGGCCGCGGCCCGATCGGGCTTCACCGGTCCGCTGCTGTGGGTCAACGACCCGGGCGGTGCCGCCGTCCTGGCGCTGACCGGCTGGCCCGCGTTGTACGACATCACCGACGACTGGCTGGAGGCGGACCGTACGCCCGCCGAGCACGCCCGGCTGGTGCGCGACGAGGCGCTGTTGCTGGAACGCTGTGCCGAGGTCGTGGTGTGCAGTCGGGGCCTGCAGACGACGAAGGGAGCGAGCCGGCGGGTGACGCTGATCCCGAACGCCGTCGAGGTGGCCGACTACCGCCGGCCCCGGCCGCGGCCCGCCGACCTGCCCACCGGACCGGTGGCGGTCTACGTCGGCACCGTCCATCGCGACCGGATGGATCTCGACCTGTGTGTGGCCACCGCGCGTGCCCTGGCCGGTCGTGGTCACCTTGTGCTGGTCGGGCCTGCTCCGCTCGGGTCCGCCGATCGGGCCCGGCTCGTCGGGGCCGGGGTGGTCCTGCTGGGCGCCAAGGACCGCTCGGCGGTGCCGGGCTACCTGCAGCACGCCGACGTGCTCGTCGTCCCGCACGTCGTCACCCCGTTCACCGAGAGCCTGGACCCGATCAAGCTCTACGAGTACCGGGCGGTGGGCCGCCCGGTGGTCAGTACCCCGGTCGCCGGCTTCCGGGACAGTGACGACCCCCGGGTGGTCGTGGCCGGCTCCGACGACTTCCCGGCGGTGGTGGCCGGCGCTGTACCGGCCACCACGGCGTTCCCCGTCGGAGTCGGCGGCGAGACCGGCAACGAGGTCCGCGGCGAGACCGACGACTGGCAGGACCGGGTGATGCGGATGCGGGCCGTGCTGGACCGCCTGGTGGGGCCCGACCGAGGTGGGATCGGATGAGCCGGCCACGACACGTCCACGTGATCACGCCGGGTGACCACTTCTCACCGCGCACCGGCAGTGCCATCCCGACAGTGGTGCACGGGTTGTGCGGCGGCACTCCGCCGGGGGAGCCCCGCCCGGCGGTCGTGGTACGTCGCGACACCTACCCGGACCGGTACGACAGCGCCGACATCCTCGAGTACGACCGGGCACCCGAGCTCCCGATCCGTGGTGCCCGGGCCCGGAGGTACCTGGACGCCGGCCTGGGATTGCTCGGCCTCCCGCGACCGGCCGCCCGCCATGACCTGACCGCCGCCGTGCGTGAGCAGAACACCTGGGAGCCGTCGATCATCTTCGCCCACAACGCCCCACAGCTGGTGCCGCTGGTCGACCGGGATCGGCACCTACCGGTGCTCTACGCCCACAATCACCTGTTGCGCAGCTACCGGACCTGGGAGTCGGGCCGGGTCCTCGAGCGGGTCGCGGCGATCATCGCGGTCAGTGATGCCCTGGCCGATCAGCTGGCCCCGCGGTTGCCCCGCCATCTGCGCGAGCGGATCCGGGTCGTGCACAACGGCGTCGATACCGCCGCCTTCCGCCGTGACGCCGCTCAGGACGACCGCACCCCGGGCGACGGGTCGGGACCGCTGACGGTGGTCTTCCTCGGGCGGATGATCCCGGAGAAGGGCCCGGATGTACTGGCCCGGGCCGTCGAATGTCTCGACCGCCCCGACATCCGGCTGACCCTGGTGGGCTCCAGCGGCTTCAGCGCCGAGGACCGGCTGACGCCCTATGAGCGCGACGTACGGGCCACGGTGGCGCGGCTGGGCGACCGCGCCGAGGTGCGCCCGTTCGTTCCGCGCGCCGAGGTGCCGCGGCTGCTGCAGAGCGCCGACGTGGTGGTGGTCCCGTCCCGCTGGCCGGATCCCTGCCCGCTGACCGTGCTGGAGGGGATGGCCGCGGGGGCCGCGGTGATCGGCTCGGAGATCGGTGGGATCCCGGAGACCCTGCGCGGTGTGGGGATGATGGTCCGGCCGGGGGATGCCGACGAGCTGGCGGCGGCGCTCGAGGCGCTGGCCGACGACGGTGACCTTCGCCGGCGGACAGCGGCGGCCTGCGCCGCGTACGCCCACGTACATGACTGGGGTGCCGCTGCGGCTGAGCTCGAGCGGGCGCTGGAAGGGGTGGGCTGATGGGCGAACAGTCGTCGGAGTCGGAGTCGGAGTCGGAGTCGGGACAGAGACGGTCGGACCGGCGGCCGGTGGTGTCGATGATCCTGGCGACCAATCGGGTCTCCCCGTTCCTGGCCGAAGCGCTCGACAGCATGGCCGGGCAGTCCTTCGGCGACATGGAGATCATCGTCGTCGATGACGGCTGTCCGGACCGCGTCGGTCTCGGCGCGGTCCTGGCGCGCTATCCCGACCTCGTGGTGATCCGGCGGGAAGCCGCCGGGGTGTCGTCGGCGCGGAATGCCGGGGTCGATCACGCCCGGGGCCACCTGGTGGGCTTCTTCGACGATGACGATCGCTACCCGAGTGACTGGGTCGAGCGTCATGTCCGGGCGCACGCCGCCCGGCCCGACGTGATGCTGACCTACGGCGACGTACGCTCCATCGACGTCGCGGGCCGTGAGCTGGCCGTCGACCGCTCGGGACCGACGGACGTCCACGCGCTGCACCGTCGGGAGGTCAGCATCATCGCCGGCTCGATGGTCTTCCGCCGCGACAGCTACATCGGTGCCGGCGGGATGAACCCGTTGTTCCGGCTCGCCGCGGACCTGGACCTCGTCCTGCGGCTGGCCGGCCGAGGACCGGTGGCGTACGTCCCGGGCCTGGTCCGCGACTACCGGACTCATCCCGGCAACGTGACCCGCCGGCATCGCGAATTGGTGGCGTGCATCGACGGCATCCTCCGGATGCACCGTGCGGCCGCGATCAGGGCCGGTCGCGACGACCTGGTGGCGGACCTGCGGGTGGGTCGGGCGGCCAACGGGCGATTCGCCTTCTGGAGCGCCGCGCGGGCCGCGGGGACGGCGCTCAGGTCACGGCGTCCGCTCGGGGCGGTCGGGGAGCTGGCGTGGGCCTTCCGGGTGGCTCCGACGGCACCGCTGAGCTGGTTGGGCCGTCGGCTTCCGGCCCGGCGGGACCCCTGATGACCCCGGGGGGAGAAGGTCTCGACCGTGTCGCTGGACCGCTCCGGTATCGGCATCGAGGCTCGCGCCGAGGTCCGGGCCCCGATGTTAGGGTTCCGGGGAATGAAGTGGACGACCAGTTTCAGTGGGGGATGAGTGGACTCGACCACAGCGATCGCGGTTTCCGGCCTGTCCAAGGCCTATCGCATCAGCCGATCCGGTCACCGCCCCACCCGGGCCACCGAAGCCATCGTCGAACGCCTCAGGCATCCGCTCCGTCGCGAGGAGTACGAGGTCTTCGAGGCGCTGTCCGACATCGATTTCGCGGTGCCGTTCGGTGAGGCCGTCGGGATCATCGGCCGCAACGGCGCCGGCAAGTCGACTCTGCTGAAGATCCTCACCCGGATCACCGCCCCGACCACCGGGCGGATCGAGCTGGGCGGCCGGGTGGGCAGCCTGCTCGAGGTCGGCACCGGCTTCCACCCCGAGCTCACCGGTCGGGAGAACATCTACCTCAACGGCACCCTGCTCGGCATGCGACGCCAGGAGATCCGTCGGCGCTTCGACGACATCGTCGAGTTCTCCGGAGTGGCCAAGTTCCTCGACACCCCGGTCAAGCGCTATTCCTCCGGCATGTACGTACGCCTCGCCTTCTCCGTCGCGGCACACCTGGAGACCGAGATCCTGGCCATCGACGAGGTGCTCGCGGTCGGCGACGCCGAGTTCAAGAACAAGTCCCTGGCGAAGATGCGCGATGTGGCCAAGGACGGTCGGACCGTCCTCTACGTCAGCCATCAGATGGCCACGGTGACCGCGCTGTGCACCAGCGCCCTCTACCTCGACGCCGGCAAGCTCGTCCACAACGGCCCGGTGGACGGCGCCCTGCAGCTCTACCGCGACAGCTTCGAGTCCTTCGCCGAGTCGACCCGCGTCGCCCACCGGCGGCCCGGCACCGGCGAATTGCGCGCCGCCGACGTACGGGTCTCCGAGGCGTCCTTCACCTCCGCCGAGGACAAGATCATCGAGATCGACATCCCGGCCAACCCGGCGATGACCGGGGACTACTTCATCTCCTGCCACCTCAACGACGCCAACGGCGTGCTCCTCACCAAGTGCGACTCCCGGCTGGTCGAGACCTGGCTCGATCCGAGCACGGACCAGCGGGTGCGACTGACCGTCACCGGGATGTGGTTGCGACCGGGCCGCTACACGGTCGACGTCTTCGTCTGTGCGATGGGCATCCTCGATGCCTGGGAGGCGGCCGCGACCTTCGACGTGCTGCCCGAGCTGCCCTACCCGGAGACGTTCAACGACGAGGCGATCGGCGGCGCACTGGTCCTGTCGGACTTCAGCTATGAGAGGAGCGACGCGTGACCCGTACGGTCATCACCCCTCCGGGCCGGCTCAACCTCCCCGACCCGCGCGAGCTGTGGGAGGCCCGCGAGGTCGCCTACCGGTTCGGTCAACGCGATGTCGTGCTGCGCTACCGCCAGACGGCCGTCGGGGTCGCCTGGGTGCTGCTGCAGCCGCTGGCGTCGGCCGGCATCTTCACGGTCGTCTTCGGCAACGTCGCCAAGCTCCCCAGCGACGGCGTGCCGTACTTCCTGTTCAGCTTCATCAGCATGCTCGCCTGGACCCTCTTCAGCGGCGTCGTCAGCCGGGCGTCGAGCTCGGTGATCGGCAATCAGGCGCTGGTGTCGAAGGTCTTCTTCCCGCGGATGCTGGTGCCGCTGTCGACGCTCTTCTCGGTGCTCCTGGACTTCGCCGTCGCGTTCGTGCTCGGCATCGTCCTGCTCATCACCTATGGCGTGGACCCGGGGTGGCCGATGCTCCTGGTCCCCCTCTGGATCCTGATGGTCCTGGGCCTCGGTCTGGGGATCGGCCTGGCCGCCTCGGCCATCATGGTCAAGTACCGCGATGTGGCGTACGTTCTGCCGTGGCTGTTGCAGATCGGCCTGTACGCCACGCCGGTCGCCTACTCGCTGTCCGCGGTGCCCGGGAAATACCACTGGTTGTTCCTGGCGAACCCGATGTCCTGGCTGCTGGAGTGCTTCCGCTGGTCGATGCTGGGCACGGCGATGCCGCCGCTGTGGCAGATCCTCGGCTCGGTGGCGGCCGGGGTGCTGGTGCTGTTCGGTGGCGTGCTGGTGTTCCAGAGCCGCGAACGCGTCTTCGCCGACCTGATCTGAACGGACGGACCGATGGATTCCCGATCATGAGCGCGTCACCGCCGGTGGTCTTCCTGAACAACAGCCGGGAGACGTTCACCCCGACCCGGAGCGGTGCCATCGCCACCTGCCTTGTCGAGGTCGGCCGGTCCGCCCTGGCGGCCGGTACCACCCCGGTGGTGATCAGTCGCGGGCACGCGGAGGAACCGCGGACCTACGATTGGCCCGATCTGCGACTCGTCGACCCGATCGGGCCCGCGGGCCCACCCGTCGTCGAACGGGCCCGGCGGGTCCGGCGGCGGCTCAACGGCTGGGCCAGACCCGACCAATGGCAGTACGCCCGCGAGATCGTCCCGCTGCTGCGCGAGATCGCGCCGCGTGCCGTGCTGCTCAGCAACGACCCTGAGCTCGCCGTCCACCTCAGGGGACGGTTCCCCGGGCTCCGGGTGGTGCACTGGTTCCACAACCTGGAGCTCAGCAGCGACCGGTTCCGGCGTGCGTACGCCGCGGATCGCGGGATCGTCTCCGTCGCGGTGAGCCGTTACCTGGCCAGGGCGATCGAGAACGTCTACCGACTGCAGCCGCTCAGCGTGCATGCCTCCCTCAATGGCGTGGACGCGGCCGCGTTCCGCTGCGACGAGCGGCCGACGCGGATCCCGGTCATCGGCCACCTGGGCAGGGTCGGCATCGAGAAGGGCCTGGACGTCCTGTTGGACGCGGCCCGGATCCTGCATGCGCGGGGTGCGCAGTTCGCCGTGCAACTCGTCGGGGACACCAACTGGGGGGAGCACCACGAGAATCCGTTCTCCGCAGGGGTCGGGCGACAGATCGCCGAACTGGCCGCAGCAGGGGTGGACGTACGCCGCCTGGGGCACGTCCCGCGCAGCCGGATCCCCGCTGCGCTGGCGGGCTCCGACATCCACGTGGTGCCGTCCCGGTGGGACGAGCCCTGCGGGCTGACCACCCTCGAGGGACTGGCCAGCGGTCAACCGGTGGTGGGGAGCGCGACCGGTGGCACGCCCGAGGTACTGGCCGGGGCGGGGTTGTTGTTTCCCCGGGAGGACCCGGTGGCCCTCGCGGACGTCCTCGAACCACTCGTCCGGGACGCCGACGTACGACGCCTGTGGGGGGCGCGGGCCGCCGCCCGGGCGGCCGCGCTGCCGTGGTCGGCGACCTGGCGGTGTCTGGAGGAGGCGCTGATCCGGTGACCGGCATCGGGACCACGGCGCGCTCCGCGACCCTGGACATCAGCGGCGCGTGGACGTGGGCGGCGGGACCGTCGGTCGTCAGCAGGCCCCGGGGCGGAGGAGATCGATCAGGCCGGCCGCCGTCGCCGACCACGGGAACCGTTCCGCCTGTCGGCGCGCGTCCCGCTTGGCCGTGGCGAGGGCCTCCCGGTGCAGGACCCAGTGCCGGAGCGCGTCCGCGACCTTTCGGGGGGCGTCCGCGTCGACGAACACGCCGGCGGCCCCGACGGCCTCGGGGATCCCACCCCGGCGCGTGGCCACGATCGCACAGCCGGACGCCATCGCCTCCAGATTGACCAGCCCGAAGGGTTCGTCCACCCGGGAGAGCACGCAGGCAATGTCATGGGTCCGGAGTTCCTCGGCCAGGGCCGCATGCGGCAGCCAGCCGACCTGTGTCCCGTCCGCGCTCGTCACCGCCGCCTCGAGCCGGCGGCGGTAGGCCTCTTCGGCCTGCCGGCTGAACCCGAACGTCCTGACCTGCCCGATGAGCGTGAACTCCACCGGCAGACCCTCCTCGCGGAGGAGACGTACGGCCTCGGCGGCTGACTCGTGCCCCTTGTTGGGATCGAGGCGTCCGTGACAGACGACGCGCACCGGATCGCCTGCGTCGAGCCAGTCGGTCCGGGGCGCGAACTGCCGCAGATCGACCCCGCTGTGGATGACCCGGATGTCGCGCCGAGGGAGGTAGCGGTCGCGGGTCCACGCGGCCACGGCCTCACTCACCGCGACGACTACGACCTCGGCCGGCAGGTCCCGGAGCGGCTCGGCCTCCGCACCCTCCAGCCGATTGTGCAGCCAGAGGAGGACCCGGCGCCCCACCCGCCGACGCGAGAGGCGAGCCGCGGCCAGGGGATCGTTGGCCACGACCACGGCATCGACCGGTCCCGGCAGCTCGGCGAGGCTGCGCGTGACCGCCCGCAGGTAGCGGCGGTGGTCGCCGGAGCCGGCGGAGCGGTCCGCCCGGGCCAGCAGCCCGGAGGCGGCCCGGTCCAGGGTGGACACGGCATGCGCCGGCCCGTACGCGAGGCGCCGGGGCGAGCCCTCGGCGTACAGGGCCGCGCCGTCGTCGGGGGCCAGCACGATGGCCTCGTGGCCGAGGACGTCCAGTTCGCGGGCAAGATGCCGGGTGATGGTGGCGATGGCCCCGGTCCACTCCTGGCTGTAGTACTCCCCGACCGGCAGGACGAAGACGATGTTCACGATCTGCCGAGGGTCATGACTCACCGACCCAGTACCGGCGTTCGGCCGGCAGCCGGGTGAGGCGGAAGCGGTTGTCGACCGGCTGGAACGGCGCACTGAGCACGGTCAGCAGCGGATGCTTCATCCGCCACTGCCAGTCATGGAGCCGTTTCGGCTGGGAGTACGTGTCGGCGTGACCCGACCAGCGCGTCTTCCGGACCATGTTCTCCTCGCTGCGGACCCAGTAGTAGTGCAGGATGCCGGCGTCGGGTGACACCGCGCGGTGGACGACGGCGTCGAAGGGGTGACGCGGATCGGTGTTGTGGGGGGAGAAGTCGACCCGGAAGAGATCCACCTCGGCCTGGCGCGCGTGTCGGGGCGTGGTGCCGGCGACGACGGCCACCGGCCCCGGGTAGTTGCCCATCGTCCCCCACCATCGCGAGGACATCTCGAGGAACTTCCCGTGGGGGGTCCGCGCGTACAGGTAGCGTGACGGATACTCCAGCCCGGTGGCGCCCCTGCCGGCGGCCTCCGCCAGGCAGGACCGGAAGGTGTCGGGGTCCTGCAGCACCTCGTCCGTGTCGAGCTGGATCACCCAGTCGCAGCCCTCCGAAGCCTGCCCGAGCGCGACAGTGCGCTGGTGGGTGTCGTTCTCCAGGGGCTCGTGGTCCGGACGGGCGAAGCGACCGGGGCGGTAGTCGCATTTCCCCTCGACGTCGATGGCCCGCAGGCGGCGGAGGCACTCCTCCACCGGGAGCGGGGTGCCGGTCCACGAGGTCGCATCCTGGTCGTACGACACGACGATCCGATCCACCAGGTGGTAATAGCTGCGGACGCTCTCCTCGAGCCACCACGGGTCTGCGGCGAGGACGTAGGCGTTGAGCCGCAGGTCACGGGGCGCCGACATGGCCTCAGGCATCCGCACGCATGGCCGACTGGCGGGCGCGGTCGCGGCGCACGGCGCGTCGAGCAGCGGGGAACCCGGCCACCACCCCGGCCGCGACGACCCCACCCCGGGACAGTCCGCCGAGGACGGTCCGGATGGCGCGGCGGGGCCCCACCTCGCGGATCGCCAGCGCGCCCCGGGCGGCCCGGCGCAGGTCGTGGATCACTTCGCGGGCGGCGGTGACCACGAACCGTCGCACGACCGGGGCATCCGTTCCGTAGACCCGGGACAGCAGGACGACGCTGTTGCGGTTGGCGTAGAAGACGTACCGACGGTCGAACCGCTTGCCCTTGGCATATTCACCGGGCAGGTGGTCGACCACCGCGGCGGGTGTGTAGACGAGCCGATGACCGCGGGCCCTGATCCGCAACGCCAGGTCGCTCTCCTCGCGCAGGCAGGTGCCGGGATAGTCGCCGTAGATGCCGCCGATCTCCTCGATGGCCGAGCGCCGGAACGACATGTTCGCGCCGAGCAGGTGGTCGACGTCGACATCGTGCCCGGGATCGGCCGCGAAGTTGCCGGTCAGCCGGCCGTCGGGCAGCAGCAGGCCGATCGAGCCGATCCCGGCCTGCCGCTCACCGGGCACACCGTTGAGGGCGGATCCCCCCACACCGCCGATCCCTGGTGAGTCGTAGCGGGCCAGGAGCTGCTCGAGCCAGTCGGGCCAGGCATTGGCGTCGTCGTCGAGAAAGGCGACGATGTCCTCCCGGGTCATCGAGTAGCCGATCTGGCGTGACTCCGGCGTCCGGCCCCGGCCCATCGGGTTGCGGGCGTAGAGCACCCCCGGGAAATCGCGCACGACGCGTTCGGTACGGGCGTCGGGGGAACTGTCCACGACGATGACACGGTCGGGGGCGGTCGACTGCCGGGCGAGATGGTCGAGGCAGTCCCGGACCCGATCCGGACGGTTGTACGTCGCGATGACCACGGCGGCGGACAGCGGTGCCGCGGGCTCAGGCTTCTCGGCCATCTCTCTCCTTGTGTCGGGCCGTGTCGTAGACGGCCTCGTAGTCGTCGGCCGTCCGGGTCCAGGTGAACGCTCCGACCGTGCGCCGTCCCGTGGCACCGAGACGGTCCAGCGTGGCTCGGTCCGACAATAGGGCCGACAGCGTCGTGGCGAACCCCTCTCGGTCCTCGGGATCGACGAGGATCCCGTCCACCCCGTCGGTGATGAGGTCTGCCGGGCCGCCGTGGGAGGTGGCGAGCAGCGCGGTCCCGCTGCGCCACGCTTCCAGCACCACGATGCCGAAGGCCTCGATCCGGCTCGGCACCACGATCAGGTCCGCGCCGGCCATCGCCTCGATCACCTGGGAACGATCCCGGCGGCCGAGGAAGTCGACCTGTGCGCCGATCCCGAGTCCGTCCGCGAGCGCCGTGAGGCCCGCCAGCTCCGGGCCGTCGCCGCCGATCACCAGGCGGGTCCGGGGTGGGAGGACGGCTGCGGCGAAGGCACGGATGAGCAGGTCCAGGCCCTTGACCCGGACGGCCCGTGCCACCGCGAAGACGGTCGCAGGCCGATCCGGGTCCCGGGGGAACGGGCCGATGCCGAGCCGATCGGCCTCCTGCAGATCCACACCGTTCGGAACGACGACCCCCTGCCGGTCCAGGCCGAACCGGGTGGACAGATCGTCGAGCACCAGTTGCGAGCACCCGGTCACCACGACGGCGTCCCGGATCGCGCGCCGCAGGCTCCAGCGCATCAGACGCGACCGGGTGAAGACGTCGTCCTCGTCCATGAAGGTCTCCCCGTGCGCGCTGACGATCAGGGGGACCCCCGTCACCCGGTGCAGCGCCCAGGCGTACGCCCCGTTGGGGCCGAAGCACTGGACGTGCAGCACGTCGGGATGAAAGTCCCGCTGGGCCCGGCGCCAGGCGGCCCAGGCCGGGAGGGCCGCTGCGGTGAAGTGCGCCACCCCGCGCGGTGAGGCGGCCGGCAGCGGTGTCGGCAGGTGCCGGACGACGATGCCGTCGACGGTGCGCTCACCGAGGTGCTCGCCCCGGTCGACGGTCCAGACCTGGACGGCGTGACCACGGTCGTGCAGTTCGCGCGCCACGTTGCGGGTGTGTTCCTCCACACCCCCCGGATAGGGGTGGTAACTGGAGGAGATGAGCGCTACACGTCGTGCCACCGAGCTGAACCTCCCCCCATGGTGTCGCGGTCGGCGAGCGGGATCCGTGCCATGGATCCGTGTCATCATAGGCGAGACATCCGTACGACCTTCCTTGCGGCAGGTCCGGCAGCATCTCCTCGGAGCCCGCCCTGTGCCACACCTGAGCATCGCCACACTGGCCACCGACGCACCGATGGGGGCCCAGGTGTACCAGGAGGAGATCGCCTCCCGAGCAGCCGCCGCACTGGAGGCGCTGGAGCCGGGCTGGACCGTGGATCGTACGATCGCCCGTTCGCTCCGTTCACCCCTCCCCGGTAACCGGCGCCTGCCGATGGGCTGGCTCACCCACGCCTCACCCGCTGCCCGCCGGGTGCTCGGCCGGTCGATCTACCCGCGCGGCGCCGTGGTGCACCGGATGAACCTCGAGCTGCCACCGGCGCCCGGTGCTGATGTCATCACGCTGCATGACGTGGTGTCGTGGCGGTTCCCCGACGAGTCCGCTCCGGTCGCGGCCGCTGCGGAGGAGGCCCGCCGGGCGGACGCGGTGATCTGCGTGTCGCGGTTCAGCGCCCAGGAGGCGGTCGACCTGCTCGGGATCGCCGACCCGTACGTCGTCCACAACGGCGTCGACGACCGCTTCTTCCGGGCAGAGCCGTTGGGCCACGATCGGCTGACGGAGCTCGGCGTGACCGGGCCGTACGTGCTGACCGCCGGCGGCGCCTCGCGGCGGAAGAACCTCGACGGGCTGGCGGCGGCCTGGCCCAAGGTGCACAGCTCCCGCCCGGACCTCACCCTGGTGCTGTCGGGCCCCGAACACCCCCGGCGGACCGAACTGTTCGGCGGCATGCCGGGAGTCCGCCTGGTCGGTCGGGTGCCGGATACGACTGTCCCGGGCCTGATCGCGGCGGCTGCGGCGGTGGTCGTCCCCTCGCGGTACGAGGGGTTCGGGCTCCCGGCGCTGGAGGGGATGGCCGCAGGCGTGCCGGTGGTGGCGGCCCGGACCAGTTCGCTGCCCGAGGTGGTCGGGGACGGAGGCATCTTGGTGGAGCCCACCCCGGATGAGCTTGCAGAGGGCATCATCTTCGCGACCAGCGGCGACGCGGCCCTCGGGCCGATCGTCGACTCCGGCCGGCGCCGAGCCCGTCGATTCACCTGGGAGACGAGTGCGGCGGGTCATGCCCGGGTGTGGGCGACTGTGGGCGCCTGAAGCACCCGGGGTGGATCACAGAACGGAACGACGGGCCTCGCCGGCAGATCCGTCGGATGACAGGAAACCCCGACGGGGTCCGGCCAGGTCGACTGCCGGGTAAGAAGTCGGGATCGAACCTTTGCCGGGCAGACCTCGGGTCTGCTAGCCTCACAGCGTCTCGACACGATATGGGGGCCGCTATGACTTCTGATACCCACCCACGCATCTCTCGTCGCGCAGTGACCAAGGGTGTGGCTTGGGCCGTCCCGGCCGTCGCTGTCGCGTCGGCAGCTCCGAAAATCGCTGCTTCGCCGATCGTCACCGTCTCCCAGGCGGGCTCGGCGTGCAAGCTGCCCGGTAACTCCTGTGCTCCGCAGTGGTCCAAGGGCTACCTGCAGCCGCTGCGGATCTGCAACAACTCGACTGTGTCCATCACCGTGACGATCACCACGCCGGCGTATCTCACGTTCAATGGCGTGTCGACCCAGTTCACCCCGAACCCGGCGTCCTTCACGCTGGCCTCCAAGGGCTGCAAGGATGTCGTCCTGAACCTCAACCTGCAGGACAACAGTCAGCAGTCGTCGATCACCGGCGCGCTCAACTGGAGCTACACGTCGACCGACGGCCAGAGCGGCACCGGCACGACCTCGATCAATACCGCCCAGACCCCGCCCTGCGTCAACTGCACCGTCTAGCTTTTCGGTGAGCCGCGGGATGGGCGAATGAATCGGTGCGTGAGGGCCGGCGGTGACTGACCGTCGGCCCTCACACCGTCGTGCCTCACACCGTCGTCGTTCGGCGCGACGTCCCACCTGGTTGGTGGGGTTGGCGGACCTGGTGGTGGCGGTTGCCGTCCTGTCGCTCCTTCAGGCCTTCGTGGTGCGGCTGCACCAGGTGTCGTCGGGCTCGATGGAGCAGACGCTGGGGGTGGGGGACCGGGTCCTCGCATCCCCACTGCCCTATCTGTTCGGCGCGCCGGCGCGTGGTGATGTCGTCGCCTTCGCCCACGGCAGCACGTGGGAGTCCCGGACCCTGCCGCCGTCGGCCGACCCTGCCGTCAGGGTGGCGCGGTTCGTCGGTGGCCTGACGGGGATCGGGCCGAGCAGTCGGGCCTACACCGTGAAGCGGGTCATCGGCGTGGGCGGTGACCGGGTGGGCTGCTGCGATGCCTCCGGTCATGTCGTCGTCAACGGGCACGCGATCGATGAGCCCTATGTCTATCAGGACATCGATTTCCGCCCCGGGCAGTTCGACTGCAGTACGACACCGCGCTCGCCCCGCTGCTTCCCGACAGTGCAGGTGCCACCCGACGAGCTGCTGCTTCTGGGAGATCACCGGTCGAACTCGGCCGATTCCCTCACCGACTGCCGCACGGCGGCTCCCGCTGTGGACTGCGCCCACTTCGTCCACGTTGAGCAGGTCACCGGCAAAGTGGCGGCGAAGGCTTGGCCACCCGGGCCGATCGGTTGATCCTGCTCGGCCCAGCAGTGGGAGTGTCGGCCCATCCATCGGTAAGGTGCCGTCCGGTGGCCGTGCTCAGACGCCGGTCGCCGCTCGACAGGAGGAGAGAGCGTGAGCAGGTATCTGGTGACGGGGGGCGCGGGGTTCATCGGGTCGAACTTCGTGCATCAGGTGCTGGCGACGACCGATCATCAGGTGACGGTGCTCGATGCGTTGACGTACGCGGGTAACAAGGACTCGTTGGCAGGGCTGCTGGGCGACCGGCTGACGTTCGTGCAGGGTGACATCGCGGATGCGGGCCTGGTGGAGGATCTGGTCGCCGGCGCGGACGTGGTGGTGCACTTCGCCGCGGAATCGCACAACGACAACTCTCTGCGTGATCCGTCGCCGTTCATCCGGACCAACCTGGTCGGCACGTTCACGTTGCTGGAGGCGTGCCGGCGCCACGACGTACGGCTGCACCACATCTCGACCGATGAGGTGTACGGGGATCTGGAGCTGGACGATCCGGCGAAGTTCACCCCGGACACCCCGTACCGGCCGTCCAGCCCGTACTCGGCGTCGAAGGCGGGCTCGGATCATCTGGTCCGGGCGTGGGTGCGCTCGTTCGGGGTCGCGGCGACCCTGAGCAATTGCTCGAACAACTACGGGCCCTACCAGCACGTGGAGAAGTTCATCCCGCGCCAGATCACCAACATCCTCGACGGCGGCCGGCCGAAGCTCTACGGGGCGGGGGTGAACGTACGTGACTGGATCCATGTCGAGGACCACAATGCGGCGGTGCTGGCGATCATCGAGCGCGGCCGGATCGGGCAGACCTACCTGATCGGTGCCGACGGTGAGAAGGACAATCGGACCGTGATCGAGACGATCCTGCGGCTGATGGGCCGGCCGGCCGATGCGTACGACCATGTCGCCGACCGCTCGGGCCATGACCTGCGCTATGCGATCGACTCCTCGAAGCTGCGTGACGAGCTCGGCTGGCAGCCGGCGTACCGCGATTTCGAGGCGGGGCTGGCGGCGACGATCGCCTGGTACGAGGCCCATGAGGCGTGGTGGCGTCCGCAGAAGGCGGCGGTCGAGGCCGGCTATGCCGCCCGGGGCCAGTGACGGATCGACCCAGGGAGGTATGACGGTGGGGGAGTTGGGCATCCGCGGGACGGCGATCCCGGGGCTGTTGGTGATCGATCTGCAGGTCCACGGCGATGCCCGGGGCTGGTTCAAGGAGAACTGGCAGCGGGAGAAGATGACCACGCTGGGGCTGCCGGACTTCGGTCCGGTGCAGAACAACGTGTCGTTCAATCCGCAGGTCGGGGTGACCAGGGGGATCCACGCCGAGCCGTGGGACAAGCTGGTGTCGGTCGCCACCGGGCGGGCGTTCGGGGCCTGGGTCGATCTGCGGGCCGGCGCCTCGTTCGGCACCGTGGTGACGGTCGAGCTGGCCCCCGACACCGCGGTGTTCGTGCCGCGCGGGGTGGCGAACTCCTACCAGACCCTCGAGCCGGCCACCGCGTACTCCTATCTGGTCAACGACCACTGGAGCCCGCAGGCACGGGCCTCGTACACCTACGTCAACCTGGCCGACCCGCAGCTGGCCATCGGGTGGCCGATCCCGCTGGCGGATGCCGAGATCTCCGACGCCGACCGGCACCACCCGCTGCTGGCCGACGTGGTGGCGATGCCGCCGCGCCGCACGCTGGTCCTCGGCGCCAACGGCCAGCTCGGCCGCGCCCTCACCACGGCCCTGCCCGAGGCGGAGGCCTGGGGGCGTGACCGGTTCGACGTCACCGACCCGGGTGCGTACGACACGGTGCGGTGGGCCGACTACGACACGGTGATCAACGCCGCCGCCTACACCGAGGTCGACGCCGCCGAGACACCCCAGGGGCGCCGCGATGCCTGGGCCGCGAACGTCACTGCGGTCGGCCGATTGGCGAGCGTCGCGACCGAGCACCGGCTGACGCTGGTACACGTCTCCTCCGACTACGTCTTCGACGGCACCGCGCCGTGGCACGACGAGGACGAGCCGGTCAGCCCGCTCGGCGTGTACGGGCAGACCAAGGCGGCCGGCGAGGCGCTGGTCACGACCGTGCCGCGGCACTATCTGGTGCGGACCAGCTGGGTGATCGGCGACGGCCCGAACTTCGTCGCGACCATGGCCGGCCTCGCGGCCAGGGGCGTCACGCCCACCGTGGTCGACGACCAGTACGGACGCCTCACGTTCACCGACGAGCTCGCCGCCGGCATCGTCCACCTGCTGGCCGGCCGGCCGGCGTACGGCACCTACCACCTCACCGGTGCGGGGCCCGTCCAGTCCTGGGCCGACATCGCCGCCGACGTCTACGAGCTGTGTGGCCGCCCCCGGGCCGACGTCACCCCGGTCTCCACCGCCACGTACGCCGCCGGCAAGCAGACCGCTCCCCGTCCGCAGCACAGCGCGCTGTCCCTCGACAAGATCGCCGCCACCGGGTTCACCCCCCGACCGGTCGCGGAGTCGTTGCGGGCGTACCTGGCCGAGCTGACCCGGGCGGACTGATGGGTGTCCGGCGGCCCGCCCCGACGTCGCCGGACGGGCCGACGTCCCCGCCCCGTCGGGCGGTGCCCCGGCGCCGGCGGTGGGGCCGTACGGTCCTGGTGCTGGTCGGGCTCGGGCTGGTCCTGGTGGGCGTGTGGCTGGGCCTGTGCATCCGCTACGTCGCCCACCCGCGGATCGACCCGGTCGAGCACGTCGACGCGATGTACGTCATCGGCCCGGTGGAGACCCGCTGGCCCGAGGCGCTGGCCCGCGGTGACGAAGGGGTGGCCCCGGTGTTCCTGGCCACCCGGTCGCTCGACCCCGCCGGGACGTCCTATTTCCCGCCGGACTGCGGCGAGCAGCGCGCCGGCTACGTGGTCACCTGCGTCATCCCCGATCCGTACACCACCCGGGGTGAGGCCCGCCTGCTGGCCGAGCAGGTGCGTGAACACGGCTGGACCCACGTGGCGGTCTTCACCAGCACCGCCCACGTCGCCCGGACCCGGATGCTGATGGAGCGCTGCGTGCCCGCGCAGGTGAGCGTGTGGGACTATCCCCGCCGGCAGACGATCGTGGGCTGGCTCGGGGAGTTCGCCTACCAGTCCGGGGCATGGGTGAAGGCCCAGTTCATCCGGGGCTGCTGAGGCCCGGCGCTCCGCGTCCCCCGTGCCGAGCCCCGCGCGCCCGCTCACCGGGGTCGCCACCGGCACCAGCATCGACCGCGCCCCCGAGCACCGAGCGCTACGATGGCTCGATCACCGGATCGCGCCGGCGTGTCCGGCCGTCGGGACCAGCCCGTCGGCCCCCCGGACGAGAGGAGCCGTCCATGGCCCGTGTCGACTCCTGGCTGTGGGCCGTGCGGATCTACCGGACCCGCACGATGGCCGGCGATGCCTGCAAGGGCGGCCACGTACGGGTCAACGGGAGGCCGGCCAAGCCGGCGCAGGACGTCAGGCCCGGCGACCGGGTGGTGGTCCGCAGCCCCGGCTGGGACCGCGAGTTCGAGGTGGTCGACCCGATCACCAAGCGGGTCGGCGCCGCGATCGCGGTCAAGGCGTACGTCGACCACTCGCCGGAGCGCCCGGCGTACCTGTCCGCCGCCGTGGCCCGCCGGGACCGCGGCGCCGGCCGGCCGACCAAGAAGGACCGGCGTCAGCTCGACGAGCTCCGCGGCCGCCACGGCTTCTGACCGGCCCGCCACGGCTTCTGACCGGCTGTCCGGCGCCCGGGTGACACGATCCGGGTCCGCCGCCGGACGGGTGACAGGATGACGGCGTGGATGATCGACCTGCGCCCTCTCGAGGCTTCTGGATCGACCGGACGGCGAAGGTGGCCCTGCCGCTCCTCGCCGGGCTGGTGTCCTGGTTCGTCCCGCTGCTGTTCCAGGGCGGCTGGCCGCACGGCGGGATGGCCGACTTCGACATCTATGTGGCGGGCGCCCGGACCGCGCTGCAGGGCGGCGAGCTCTACCGCTCCGGCCCCGACGCGTTCGTCTATCCGCCGGTCGCCGCGCTGCTCTTCCTGCCCTTCACCCTCGGCCCGGTGATCGTCTGGAAACTGCTGTGGGCGGTCGCCGGCTGGGTCGGCATCATCGCCATCGTGCACCGCTCCGGGCTGCGCAGCTGGCGCGCCAGCGTGGTGGCCGCCGCCTGCATCGCCACCGCCGCCCCGGTCACCCTGGGCACCGAGCTGGGCCAGATCGAGCTGATCCTGACCTGCCTGGTGGTCCTCGACCTGGTCCCCGGGCCGCGGCTGTTCGGCCGCAAGCTGCTGCCGATCCCGGACGGCTGGATGGTCGGGCTGATGACCGCGATCAAACTCACCCCCGGGCTGTTCATCGTCCACCTGCTGATCAACCGCCGCTGGAAGCAGGCGATCACCGCCGCCGTGAGTGCCGCGGTGTTCACCCTGATCGGGTTCATCGCCTACCCGCAGCTGTCGATCTTCTACTGGCACCGGCTGCTCGTCACCCGATCGGTCGGCTTCGAGTCCGACCCGGTCTACATCGACAACCAGTCCTTCCAGGGCGCGGCCCTGCGGCTGTTCAAGCTGTCGTCGCTGGCCTCCGAGGTGGGCACGCTGCTGTCGGTCCTCACCATCGTGGTGGGCCTCACCGCAGCCTGGGCGCTGCTCCGACGGGGTCAGGAGGCCCCGGCCGTCGCGGTCATCGGCGTCTCCACCGCGCTGGCGTCACCGGTGTCGTGGACCCATCACTTCGTCTGGATCGTGCCGCTGGCGGTGGCCCTGGCGACGCACCACTCGACGCGACCGGTCGGCTTCGCCGGAGCGCTCTTCGTGCTCTGGGTGTGGATCGCCCCGTACCGGGTCCTGCCGGGCGGCGGGATGCTCGAGCTCGGCTACACCCGCCCGGAGGCGATCTTCAGCGCGATCACCCCGGTGCTCGGGCTGGTGCTGCTGGTCGCCTCGATGCTGGCCGGCTTCCGGCATCTGCCGCGGCGACACCGGGCCCCGGTCGGCGCGGCGGCCCCGCCGACACGACGATCCCCTCGGTGACGTACGACCGGCGTACGTCACCGAGGGGATCGGTCACGTGGTGGGCCTCAGGCCCGGGCGGTGAGGCCCAGGCCTGGGCGGTGGGACCCGGTTCTGGGTGGTAGGGGCAGGGCTCAGCCCTCGACGTTGCCCTCGAGCTGGCTGTCGGTCTTGTGGGCGACGGCGATCTTGCGCGGCTTGGCGGCCTCGGCCACCGGGATGGTCAGGATCAGCACCCCGTCGGTGTACTCGGCGTCGATGCTCTCGGCGGCCACGCCCTTGCCGAGGGTGAGCTGGCGGGCGAACGTGCCGACCGGACGCTCACGGCTGAGCCACTGGACGCTCTCGCCGGCCTGCGGCTTGCGCTCGGCGCGGATGGTCAGGGTGGAGTCGTCGAGGTCGACGTCGATGGTGGCCGGGTCGACACCCGGTAGGTCGATCCTGACGAAGTAGTTGTCGCCCTCGCGGTAGAGGTCCATCGGCATCGCGGTCGAGGCGGGCGTACGCAGCGCCTGGGTGAACAGCTGGTCGACGTCGCGGAACGGGTCGAAGGTACGAGCCATGATCGTGCATCTCCTGTGGCAGTGGAACAACAGAGCCTGATGGTCGCCGCCTGCCTGTTCGGCCACCATCGATGAGTACAACGCCGCCGGTCCGGACGGCTATTCCAGGATTTCGTAAAAGTTGAGTCAGGTACGCTCAACTTGCTGTGATCTCCCGGACACCACGTCGCGACGGGGCCCGGCGGCTCAGGACGTGGCCCGGGCGGCTCCGCACGTGGCCCCGGCGGCTGCTGCTGGGGGCCGCGGCGACCCGACGCATGGATCTCGGCGGCTCGGGGGCCGTTTCGCCGCGATGAACGGTGCTGGAGGTGTGGGCTATCGTGTGCCACGTCGTCGGACGCACTATCGCCGCCGGTCCGGACTCGGCCATGATGGCGCGCAGTCGGCCGGATCCGGGACGGGCCGGAGGCACAACAGGGAGAGGTAACCGTGGCGGGTCAGGAACTGGGGCACAGCCTGGTGATCGTGGAATCACCGACCAAGGCCACCAAGATCCAGGGATACCTGGGGCCGGGCTACGTCGTCGAGTCCAGCCGCGGGCACATCCGTGACCTGCCCACCGGTGCCGCCGAGGTCCCCGCCAAGTACAAGGGCGAGAAGTGGGCCCGCACCGGTGTCGACATCGAGGGCGGCTTCGTCCCGCTCTACGTCGTCGCGGCCGACAAGAAGGCGACCCTGCGCGGGCTGAAGGAAGCACTCAAGGGCGCCAAGGACGTCTACCTCGCCACCGACGGTGACCGCGAGGGCGAGGCGATCGCCTGGCACCTGCAGCAGGAGCTCCGGCCCAAGGTGCCGGTCCGCCGGATGGTGTTCCACGAGATCACCGAGGACGCCATCAAGGACGCCGTCTCCCACCCGCGCGACATCGACACCGATCTGGTCGACGCCCAGGAGACCCGTCGCATCCTCGACCGCCTGTACGGCTACGAGGTCTCCCCGGTGCTGTGGAAGAAGGTCATGCCGCGGCTGTCGGCGGGCCGGGTGCAGTCGGTCGCCACCCGGCTGGTCGTCGACCGGGAGCGGGAGCGGATCGCCTTCGGCTCCGCCGGCTACTGGGACCTCGAGGCCACCCTGGACGCCGGCGCCGACGCCGCACCGCAGACGTTCCCGGCCCGACTCACCACGGTCGACGGTCGGCGGGTCGCCCAGGGCCGCGACTTCGACTCCCACGGCACCCTCCAGCAGCCCACCGCCAAGGGCCGGCAGGCCGCCGAGCCGCTCGTCCACCTCGACGAGACCCGCGCCCGGGCGCTGGCCGCCGGTCTGGAGTCGACCCCGATGCGGGTCGTCTCGGTCGAGGCCAAGCCGTACGTCCGCCACCCGTACGCCCCGTTCCGCACCACCACGCTGCAGCAGGAGGCCGGTCGCAAGCTCGGCTTCACCTCCCAGCGGACCATGTCGGTCGCCCAGGAGCTGTACGAGGGTGGCTTCATCACCTACATGCGTACCGACTCCGTCGAGCTGTCCGGCGAGGCGATCCGGGCCGCCCGGGCCCAGGCCACCAAGCTCTACGGCCCCGACTACGTGCCGGCGAAGCCGCGGCTCTACACCTCCAAGGTGAAGAATGCCCAGGAGGCGCACGAGGCCATCCGCCCGGCCGGGTCGACCTTCCGTACGCCACGGGAGACCGGGCTGTCGGGTGACCGGTTCCGGCTCTACGAGCTGGTCTGGATGCGCACCGTCGCCTCCCAGATGACCGACGCCCGCGGCGAGTCGGTGGCGATCACCCTGGGGTCGACCGCGACCACCGGGGAGGCCTGCACCTTCGTCGCCCGCGGCCGCACCATCACCTTCCCCGGCTTCCTCAAGGCCTACGTCGAGTCGGTCGACGACGGGATGGCCGACGACTCCCAGCGCCGGCTGCCGCAGCTGGCCGAGGGCCGGTCGGTCGACGTCGCCCGGATCGAGGCCCAGGGCCACGAGACGAAGCCGCCGGCCCGCTACACCGAGCCGTCGCTGGTCGCCAAGCTCGAGGAGCTCGAGATCGGCCGGCCGTCGACGTACGCGTCGATCATCCGGACCATCACCAGCCGCGACTACGTGTTCAAGAAGGGCACCGCCCTGGTGCCGACCTGGCTCGCCTTCGCCGTCACCCGGCTGCTGGAGGAGCACTTCACCAAGCTGGTCGACTACGCCTTCACCGCCGAGATGGAGCAGGACCTCGACAAGATCGCCAGCGGCGAGGCCGAGCGGCTCCAGGTGCTGAACGACTTCTACTGGGGCGGTCAGCCGGGCTCCGACCACCTCGACCACGCCGGCCTGCACGATCTGGTCAACCAGCTCGGCGACATCGACGCCCGGGCGCTGTCGACCTTCCCGGTCGGCGACATGGACTCCGGCATCGTGGTGCGCGTCGGTCGCTACGGCACGTACGTGGAGGAGGTCGCCACCGAGAAGCGGGCGAACGTCGCCGACGAGCTGCCGCCCGACGAGCTGACCGTCGAGGTGGCCCGTGACCTGCTGTCGCGCCCGATGGGCGAGGAGCGGGCCCTGGGCCTGGACGCCGGGTCGGGGCACCCGATCGTGGCGAAGGCCGGCCGGTTCGGCCCGTACGTCACCGAGGTGCTGCCCGAGGACGCCGCCAAGGGCGCCAAGCCGCGGACCGCCTCGCTGTTCGCCTCGATGGACCTGCAGACGGTCACCCTCGACGATGCGCTCAAGCTGCTCTCCCTGCCGCGTACGGTCGGCACCGCCGAGGACGGCACGCAGATCACCGCGCAGAACGGCCGCTACGGCCCGTACCTGAAGAAGGGCACCGATTCCCGCTCGCTGGGGTCGGAGGACCAGATCTTCACCATCACGCTGGCCGAGGCCGAGGCGATCTACGCCCAGCCCAAGCAGCGTGGCCGGGCCGCGGCCAAGCCGCCGCTCAAGGAGCTGGGCCCCGACCCGGTCTCCGGCAAGCCGATGGTGGTCAAGGACGGCCGGTTCGGGGCGTACGTCACCGACGGCGAGACCAACGCGACGCTGCGCAGGACCGACGTCCTGGAATCGCTGACCCCGGAGCGGGGCGCCGAGCTGCTCGCCGAGAAGCGGGCCAAGGGCCCCTCGACGCGGAAGACCGCCGCGAAGAAGTCGACGGCGAAGAAGTCGACCGCGAAGAAGGCGGCAACAACGAAGAAGGCCGCCGCTTCGACGACCACGAAGGCCGCGACGGCTACGAAGGCGACGAAGAAGGCCGCTCCCCGGAAGACCGCCACGAAGCGGGCTGCCGGCGAGTAGGGCACGGCCGGGACCCGCGTCGGAGCGGGGATCGGCGTTGCGGGGGCGGCGGCGGAGCTGGCACGGAGCGGAGGGGCCGATATTCTCCGGGCGGTCCCGGGCGGTCCAGGGCGGTGCCGACATCCCCGGGGCGGCCCCCGGGCGGTGCAATAATGAACGATCCCGTCCGAGCCTGAAAGGCAGCACCGTGCGTCGCTACGAGATGCGTGACCTGGCCGCCGCGCCGCGCTTCGCGAACCCCGATGTCGATCTGGGCAACCCTGCGCTGGTCAGCCCCAGGCCCGCCGTCTGCGACCTCACCGTGCTCGACACGGCGGATCGGCGGCTGCTGCGGGCCGGCATCGTGCTGGCCCACCGCGCGACCGACGGGGTGGGGGAGTGGCTGATGGCCGCCCCCGGCTGGGCCCCCCAGCTGTCCGCCGAGTACGTCGAGGCGATGACCTCCGGGGAGGTGCCGGAGCGGATCCGCACCCTGCTCGCACCGTTCCTGCGACACGCCGGGCTGGTGCCGGTCGGCACCCAGCACCGCACCCGGACCACCTACCTGATCCGGACCGCCGAACGGGAACCGGTCGGATCGCTGATCGACGACGTGTTCGCCGTACGGCGCGACGGCACCCTGGTCACCCGCTACCGGGAGGTCGACATCGACACCGGCTCGATGTCGCGCGAACAGGTCGACTGGCTCGACGAGGCCCTGCACGGTGTCGGGGCGGTGCGGGTGGACCGCCACCTCTGCCTGCCCGACCGGCTCCGGGTGCTGATCGAGGAGGTGGCCGGTGAGGACCCCGCGGCCGTCGGGCCGGTCGACCTCGCCGCCGAGGGAGCCGTCGGTGCCGACGCCTCGATGGCGGACATCGTCGCGCGGTTCGTCGCCCAGGGCACCCGTCAGGTGCTGCTGGCCGATCTGAACGTACGGTCCGGGCGCACCCGCAAGGTGCAGCCGCTGGTCCGCGGCCTGCGGGCCTTCGCCGCCGAGCTGCCGGTGCTCGCCCCGGTGCTGCCGGCCGGGGACCTGGACGACCTGGTGGCCGCTCTGGGGGCCGCGGCGGACCGGCTCGACGGTGCCTTCGGCGAGGACCAGCAGGAGCTGCTCAACGGCGACGACTATTTGGGGATCTTCGAGTGGACCAGCGCCCTGGGCCGGCCCACCCTCGCCGAAGGGATCGGTCGTCGACCGGCGCGCGAGGAGATCGCCGAGATGGTCGCCGGCGCCACTCGCGTGATGCTGGCCACCGGCGAGGCGGCGCCCCAGGTCGCGGACGACTCCGGCTGGCACGCCGCGGCCCTCGCCGCGGACCGGCTCGTCTCCACCGCCGAGGTGGCCTCGTTGCTGGCCCCCAAGCAGGCCAGGAAGCTGCGCGACCGGGCCCGTGACCTCTACGACGAACTGGTCGGCTGCGACAACGAGGAGCTCGAGGCGCTGCGCGCCTCCCTGGAGGGCGCCTCCGTCGAGCAGGCCTTCGGCATCGGCCGGCAGTACGCCGATCTGGCCGAGAGCCGTACGGCTGCCCGGACCGGGTTCGTCGAGCACTGGCACAAGGCCGGCCGCAAGCTCCGGCGTGCCGGCGCCGAGCTGTTGGACCGCCTCGGTGCGGGCGACGTCGACATGTCCGGGCCCGGTGCGGCGGAGGCGCGTACGTCCGAGCCCGGTGCGGCCGAGGCGAACATGTCCGAGCCCGGCGCATCTGAACCCGGTGCAGCCGAGGGCACGCCCGGGACCGGTACAGCCGAGGACGCACCCGCGACCGGTACAGCCGAGGACAACCCTGAGCCCGGCACATCGCCGGCCGGGACCGACGGGGGCGGGACCGCCGATGAGTGAGGCCCGCGGTCTGTTCCTCGTCCTCGAAGGGGGCGACGGGGTCGGCAAGACCACCCAGGGCGGCCTGTTGGCCCGCCACCTGACCGACCACGGGTACGAGGTCGTGGTGACCCACGAGCCGGGCGACACCGCAGCCGGGGCGGTGATCCGCCACCTGCTGCTGGACCCGGCGACGGGTGATCTCGACCCCCGCGCCGAGGCCCTGCTCTACGCCGCGGACAAGGCCCAACACCTGGCCGAGGTGGTCCGGCCCGCCCTCGCCCGCGGGGCGATGGTGGTCTGCGACCGCTACGTCGACTCGATGCTGGCCTACCAGGGCGCCGGCCGGGTGCTCGACATGGACGAGGTCGCCGGCCTCGCCGACTGGGCCACCACCGGGCTGCATCCCGACCTCACCGTGCTGCTCGACCTCGACCCGGGCGAGGCGGTCGGCCGGATCGTCGAGAAGGATCGGCTGGAGGGCGCCGGGGACGACTTCCACCGCCGGGTGCGGGAGCAGTTCCTCGGGCTGGCCGCCGCCGACCCGGACCGCTACCTCGTCCTGCCGGCCCGGCACGACCGGGAGGACATCGCCGCCCGGATCGCGGCGGCGGTCGACGCCCTGCTCACCCGGATGTCTGCGCAACACGGGACACTGTCCTCGTGACCGATTCCGTGCACGCGACCACCGGCCGCACCACTCCGGCGGCGGACCAGGGGGTGTGGGCCGATCTCGTCGGCCAACAGGCCGCCATCGAGGTGCTGCGCCGCGCCGTCGTCGGTGCCGCCCACGCGATGACCCATGCCTGGCTGGTCACCGGCCCGCCCGGCTCGGGCCGCTCCAACGCCGCTCGCGCCTTCGCCGCTGGCCTGCAGTGCCCCGACGGGGGCTGCGGCGTCTGCCGTACCTGTCGTACGTCGCTGTCCGGGGCGCATCCGGACGTGACCCTGATCAGCACCGAGAAGCTCAGCATCGGCGTCGACCAGGTCCGGGAGTACGCCCGCCGGTCGATGATGGCTCCCACCGTCGGGCGCTGGCAGGTGATGATCGTCGAGGACGCCGACCGGATCACCGAGGCCGGTGCCAACGCGCTGTTGAAGAGCGTGGAGGAGCCGGCGCCGGCGACGGTGTGGATCCTCTGCGCCCCCACCCCCGAGGACGTCATCCCGACGATCCGGTCGCGCACCCGTGCGCTGACCCTGGCCACGCCCCGGGTGCGCGACGTCGCCGCCCTGCTGGAGCGTCGCGACGGGATCGATCCGACCACCGCCGATGCCGCTGCCCGGGCCGCGCAGGGCCACATCGGCCGGGCCCGGCACCTGGCCCGCGACGAGGCCGCCCGGCAGCGGCGCCGCGACGTGCTCCGCATCCCCAGCCACCTCGGCAGCCTCGGCGCCTGCCTGCGGGCCGCGACGACGCTGGTCGAGGCCGCCGCGGCGGAGGCCGGCGACCAGACCGCCGAGATCGAGGTGCGGGAGCGGGCCGCACTGGAACAGGCGCTCGGCGTGGGGACCCGCGGCGCCCGCCCCCGCAACACGGCAGCGGCCCTGAAGGAGCTCGAGGACGAGCAGCGGCTGCGGGTGAAGCGGCTCCAGCGCGACGCGATCGACCGCGCCCTGACCGAGCTCACCACGTGGTACCGCGACGTGCTGAGCGTCCAGCTGGGCACCGGGGCCGACCTGGTCAACGTCGAGCTCGCCGGTGCGGTCGCCGAGGAGGCGGCCCGGGCCACCCCGGACCGTACGATCGCCCGGATCGACGCGATCCTGGCCTGCCGCGAGGCGCTCGAGGGCAACGTCGCGCCCCAGCTGGCGGTGGAATCGATGCTGGTCAGCCTCGGTGCCGACGAGCCGCTCGACTGAACAGGGCGCGGTCGCGCCGGACCGGTGCGGCGACACTCCCGCGGGGATACCGGATTGCGGACCGTTCAGCGACCAGAATGGCCACGAATGTTCCCCCGACCCTGAGGACGTGAGCCGTGACTACTCGTGACCACGACGAGGCCGACGAGGCCGACGAGGCCGGCGCCGACGTCGACCGTCCCGAGGCGTTCGGCACCGACGACGAGAACGAGCCGACGGTGACCCGGCTCTCCCGTGCGGACCTGCGTCTCGACACCCGGGAGCCGACTGCGGAGCCGGCTTCGCGGCCGACGCCCCGGGAGCGTCCCGTCGTGCCGGGGACGATCGCCGCCGCCGGCCCGGACGCCGGGACGGTCGCCTTCGGCGAGGACGCCGGTGAGTCGACCCGACCGCTGGAGAAGGCGCCGATCCCTGCACCGGAGCCCGCCCGTCCCATCAGCCCCGCGGCCCCGGCCGCCTCTCCGGTGACCTCGGTCAGCCCGGCAACCCCGGTCAGCTCGGCAACTCCGGTCAGCTCGGCCACCCCGACCGGCCCCGCGACCCCGGTCAGCTCGGCCGGGCCCCTCATGGCGGAGGAGACCCCGGTTGCTTCCCCGGCGCCCCGGGCCGCCTCGCCCGCGACCCCGGCGGCCTCGCCGTCGACCGTGCCGCTCGTGGGGCCGCGACCGGCCGTACGGCCGATGCCGGCGTCCCCGGTCACGCCCCCGGCGCCGGCTCCCGGCCCGACCGTCCCGATGGCGGCTGCGGCGCCGTGGGGGCAGGAGCCCGAGGAGGACACCGACCGGGCCGCACTGCTCGCCGAACGCCGCGCCGACCGCGATCGCGCTCTCGGCAAGCGTCGTCCGCAGCCGACCCCGGCTGTCGTCGCGGACCCGCCGTCGACGAAGCTCGCCCGGACCACCGACCGCTTCCCGGTCGCCGCCGGGGTGTTTCTGCTGCGGCTGGCGGTGGCCGCCGTCCTGGGCATCCGCGGCGCCCAGCAGCTGATGGACATCCCTGGCACGATCGCGCTGTTCGCCGGCACCGCGCTGCCGTACCCGGAGATCTTCGCCTGGGTCACCTCGGCCGCCTCGGTCCTCATCGCGGTGGCGTTGGTGTTCGGCCTGGCCACCCGCGTCGCAGGTCTGGGTACGCTGCTGATCGGCGCCGGTGCACTGGTCTTCGTCTACTGGTGGAAGAGTCCGTTCGAGGCGGGAGTGGCCGGCTTCCACGGCGAGACCGAACTGCTGCTGGCGGTGCTGGGATGCTTCCTGCTGCTGTCCGGCGGCGGCAGCTGGGGCATCGACGCCGCCGTCCGCAAGGGCCGGCTGCAGCGCAAGGCGGACAAGCACAACGCCGAACTGATCTGACCCGGGCGCCGGAGCTGTGTCCCAGGACTGGGCCTGCTCCCGGGACGTGGGGTGCCCCGGGGCGTGGGGTGACCCGGACGATGCTTAGGAGGCGGGCTGATGGGTCAGGGGGGTGCCCCGGGGCGTGGGGAGGCCGCAGTCGCTGTGACGGTTGTCCTGTGACGGCTGGCGCCCGCTCAGACGCAGCGCCAGATACAGACGCTGCGCCAGATACAGACGCTGCGCCAGATAGCGTTCGCGACCGGATTTCCAGACGCGAATGCACATCTACGGTCGCGTTTGGCCCAGGGGCCCGGGCCAACGCCTTGGGCCGGGGCAGGATGGAAGCCACCGCCTGCGGCACGGCCCAAGGCCACGAACCAGCGCCAAGGCCACGAACCAGCGCCAAGGCCACGAACCAGTGCCAAGGCCACGAACCAGCGCCAAGGCCACGACCGGGGCCTCCCCGGACCGTCTAGGCTTGCTCCGTGCAACAGGTGATGGCGGTCACGTTCGAGAAGCATGGTCAGCTCCACTACGTGGACCCGGCCGGGCATCGAGTGTCCGTGGGGGACCACGTCATGGTCCCCACCGACGAAGGCCCGGAGGTGGCCCAGTGCGTCTGGGCCCCGGAGGGGGTCGTCCAGGCCGACTTCGGTGAGTTGCCGGTCTGCCAGGGCCTGGCGACCGAGGCGGACCTGGCCCGGGACAAGGCCAACCGCCGGTTCCGGGCCCAGGCCCGGCTTGTGGTGAACCGGTTGGTCCGGATGCACGAGCTGCCGATGAAGGTGGTCGGGCTGGACTACCTGGACCGGTCCGCGGAGTTCGACCGCGAGGTCATCGTCTATTTCACCGCCCCCCACCGGGTCGATTTCCGCCAGCTCGTCCGTGACCTGGCCAAGACCCTCCAGGCGCGGATCGACCTGCGTCAGATCGGAGCCCGGGACGCGACCCGGGTGACCGGTGGGATCGGCAGCTGTGGGCGAGACCTGTGCTGCTCCACCCATCTCAGCCGTTTCGAACCGATCGGGATGCGCCTCGCCAAGGACCAGGACCTCCCCTCGAACCCGCTGCGGGTGCAGGGTGCCTGTGGGCGGCTGATGTGCTGCCTCAAGTACGAGCACCCGCTCTACCAGGACTTCATCAGGAAGGCCCCGAAGGTCGGTTCCCGGGTCCGCACCCCCGAGGGTGAGGGCCGTGTGATCGCACACTCCGTTCCGTCGGACTCCGTGGTCGTCCGGGTCGACGGCACCGGTGAGGTGACCCGCTGCCCCCAGGCCGACGTCTGCCCGGCCCGACGCGCGTACGAGTCGCGGCCCAAGGACTGAACCCGCGCGTACGGGCCCGACACGGTACCGACAGGTACAGACCGACACACGGACCGACACGTACGAGTCCGGCGTGTGGGGGCCCGGTCCGTACGAGCCTGGCACATCCGGACCACGCGGTCGGGGGCCGATGGGCCTCGATTGGAGCTCCGTCGCGGTGGCCGCTATAGTTGTCGCTTGTCCGCCCGGGCTTGGCCCTCGGTGGTCGGCCACCTTAGCTCAGTAGGTAGAGCGACGCTCTCGTAAAGCGTAGGTCACCGGTTCGATTCCGGTAGGTGGCTCCCTTGGTACCGGTAGGTGGCGCCCCTGAGGCATCCCAGCAGCCGCTGCCGCGCCGGCCGGCCACGTTCCGCGCCAGTCGGCCACGTTTCATGTCAGCCGCATTTTGCGCCGGCCACGTCCATGTCAGCCGCTGCCGCGCCGCCACGTTCCGTGCCGGGTGCATTCCGCGATTCGCGGTCTTCCCCGATCGCCTGTGAGCCGGGCCGGGCTGCCCTAGCCTTGTGCTCAACCAGGGAGCAGCGATGTAGGGGAACCCGACAGCCCTGGGGCCACGAGGGGGGCAGATGCCATGAAGGCTGGACGTCGTCGGCCGGGAGTCCTGGCAGCAGCCTTGTTCCTGGGAATGTCGTTGCCGCTGGGGGAGTATCCGGTTGCGTACGGCGCTCCGGCATCACCGGAGCCGACCGTGACGACCGCCCCCGCGACCGGTGCGGCGACCCCGGCTCCTGCGCCCGCCGCGGCCCCCACCACGACGGCCCCCACCGTGAAGGCGCCGGCCACCAAGGCCCCGGCCACCACCGCGCCGACCACCACGGCGCCGGGGCCGGCGGCCTCCACGCCGGCGGTGCCGCCGACGTCGGGTGCTGCTCGTGCCCCGTCGCCCGCCCTCGCGGCTCCGCCGTCGCCCGCCGTCACGGCGGCAACGACCGGGCCCGAGGCCATCGCCGCCAAAGCCGCCAGTGACGCCGACTTCGTCGGCTCCGCGGTGTCGACGGTGAAATGTGGCCTGGTGAACGACGGCTGCCTGCAGACGTACCAGTCGGCCACGATCTACTGGTCACCGGCGACCGGCGCCCACTGGGCCCGGGGCGGGATCCTCAACGCGTGGGGGCGCAATCGCTGGGAGGCGGGCCCGCTCGGCTATCCGGTGACCGACGAGAGCTGCGGGCTGGGCCGGGGCGGATGCCGGCAGGACTTCGAGAACGGGGCGATGTTCTGGTCGCCGGCCTCGGATGCTCATTGGGTGGGAGGTGCGATCCGGACGAAGTGGGAGAGCGCAGGGGGCGAGGACAGTTTCCTGGGGTATCCGACGTCGGATCAGTACTGCGGTCTGGTGCGCAGTGGCTGTGGGGCGCACTTCCAGGGTGGCCTGGTGTACTGGTCGCCGTCGACCGGCGCCCACTGGATCGTGGGCGGCATCGGCGGAGCCTGGGGACGCAACCGTTGGGAGACGGGCCCCTTGGGCTATCCGGTGAGTGACGAATGGTGCGGGCTGGGCCGGGGCGGATGCCGGCAGGACTTCGAGAACGGGGCGATGTTCTGGTCGCCGGCCTCGGATGCTCATTGGGTGGGAGGTGCGATCCGGGCGAAGTGGGAGAGCGCAGGGGGCGAGGACAGTTTCCTGGGGTATCCGACGTCGGATCAGTACTGCGGTCTGGTGCGCAGTGGCTGTGGGGCGCACTTCCAAGGTGGCCTGATGTACTGGTCACCCAAGACCGACGCGCATTGGATCGTCGGCGCCATCAGCGGTGAGTGGGGCCGGAACAGCTGGGAGACCGGGCGCTACGGCTACCCGACCTCCGACGAACAATGCCGGACCGGCAGCGGCGGCGGGACCCTGTGCCGGCAGAGCTTCGAGAACGGCACCATCAAGTGGCGCAACGACATCGGCATCATCGACTGCTCCCGACTGAAGTGCATGGTCCTCACCTTCGATGACGGTCCCAGCCAGCACACCAGCCGGCTCGTCGACCTGCTGGATGCGAACAACGTGCAGGCGACCTTCTTCGTCGTCGGGCAGAACGTCGTCAACTTCCCGGCGACCACACAACGGTCCTTCGCCAACGGCAACGAGATCATGAACCACAGCTGGGACCACCCGGACCTCGCCACCCTCGGACCCGCCGAGGTCGCCTCCGAGCTGTCGCAGACGTCGAATGCGATCGAGTCCATCGTCGGCGTACGACCGAAACTGATGAGGCCGCCCTACGGGTCGTACAACGCCACCGTGACCTCGGCCGCCGGACAGCAGGGCATGTCGGTCATCCTCTGGAATGTCGAGACCTCCGACTGGTCCGTCCAGGTCACCTCGGCGGTCATCGACAATGCGACCTCGCGCGCACAGCCGGGAGGGATCGTCCTGATGCACGATCTGTACCCGACCACGGTGGACGCGGTTCCCACCATCATCTCCAACCTCAAGGCGCGCGGTTACGCCCTGGTCACGGTCTCGGACCTGCTCGGCCCCACCCCGCCCGGGCAGGTCTACGTGGGCCGTCTCTGACGGTGCGCCCGTGCGTGGCGGTGCTCCCGTTGCGAGGGCGCTCCCGTCATGACAGTCCACTCGTAACGACGGTACGCCGGCAAGACGGTACGCCCGCAGAGGCCAGGAAGACCAAGGAGGCCCGCTCCCGGAATGGGGGCGGGCCTCCTGGCATGCCGGTCCCCCGGTACGGGGGTCACCCGGCGTGGTGTCGTCACCCCGGTACGGGGGCCACCCGGCGTGGTGTCGTCACCAAGCACAGTCGTCACCCGGCAGGATCCGGCGACCGTGGTGGCCGGATGGCGTACGGGAATCCGTGCGGTGAGCGCGGAGCCGATCAGCTACACGCCGGCCTTGGCCGAACACACCGGCCAGGCACCCCAGCCCTGGGCGGCCTGGACGCGCTGGGCCACGGCGATCTGCTGCTCGCGGCTCGCGTTGCTCGCCGAGCCGGTGCCGCCGTACGCTGCCCAGGTCGACGGGGTGAACTGCAGGCCACCGGAGAAGCCGTTGCCGGTGTTGATGGACCAGTTGCCGCCGGACTCGCACTGGGCGATCCGGTCCCACACGGTGGAGCCGGCGGCGGAGGTCGTGGCGGACGAGGTCCGCTTCGTCGACGTGGTCGAGGCCTTGGTGTGCGACGTGGTCGTCGCCTTGGTGCCGGACCGGTGCGAGGACGTCGCCGCCTGCTTCGAGGTGCTCGAGGAGGTCGGCGCCACTGTCGTGGTGGTCGGCTGGGTCAGGTAGTGGGTGTACACCCAGCGGTGCTTGCCCTGGTAGTTGATCTGCGTCCAGTGCTCGGTCGTCGCCCCGGTCAGCGTGACCTTCGTGCCCTTGGGCAGGGTGGTGAGCCGGGTGGAGTCGATCGAGGCACCGGTGCGGACGTTGAGGTTCGCGGTCGTGTACGCGACGCGTACGGTCCTCCCGGTCGCGCTCGAGGACGATGTGCCGCCGGACGCCTTCGTGGTGGATGCCGTGCTGACCGCGGCGGTCGACCGGGACGGCGTCTGGGCGTGGGCGGAGGCGGCCGGCACGCTGATGGCGAGCGCGGACAGCCCGACCAGGGCGCCGAGGGTACGAGTCATGGTCTTGCTGGTCATGTTCCTCCCGGAGATCCGGATGGGGGTCGTGCGGACGTCCACGACACTAAGCAATGATCACGGAAAGATAAAGCCCAGATCACGAACGGGTAACGTCGCGGCGTCCCGCCGGGGACGGCAGAACCCCGGCGGAACGTGGATCCGCCGGGGTTCTGTGAGATACGTCACGCGTGGGGTGTCAGGCCTGCAGTCGGCCCTTCACCATGCCGGCGACGGCGCCACCGTCGAAGCGGCCGGCGATCCTCGCGTTGACCGCCTTCATGATGGCGCCCATCTGCTTCATCGTCGGCGCGGTCCCGGTCTCCGCCTCGATGGCGGCGAACTCGGCGTCGATCAGCGCCCCGACCTCCTCGGCGGTCAGCGGCCGGGGGAGGTAGGCCTGGAGGATCTCGGCCTCGGCGGTCTCCTTGTCGACCAGGTCCTGACGGCCGGCCCGGCCGTACGTCTCGGCGGAGTCGCGGCGCTGGCGCACCTCCTTGACGATCAGCTTCTGCTCCTCCTCGGCGGTCAGGTCGTGGGCGGTGCCCTCCACCTCGGCGTTGCCGATCGCGGCCAGGGCCATCCGGATCGTGCCCAGCCGCTGCTGGTCATGGGCCTTCATGGCGACCTTCATGTCCGCGCGCAGTCGGTCCTTGAGTTCTGCCATCGTCTGCTTCTTCTTCCTTCGTGGCGTCCGGTGTACCCCTCATCCTGTCACGCAAGGTGGCGGCCCGTGCGGGCCACGACGGCGCGGAACGACGGGGGCCGTGGGTTATCGTGGGGCGAGCAGCCGGTGGATCCGTGGCCGGCGTACACCTGGAGGCGTTGTGAAAGTTCTGGTCCTCGGCGGCGACGGTTTCTGTGGCTGGCCGACCGCACTGCACCTGTCCGACAGGGGCGATGAGGTCGTCATCGTCGACAACCTGTCCCGCCGCGCGATCGACCAGGAGCTGGGGGCCGAGTCGCTCACCCCGATCGCCTCGGTCGAGGACCGACTGGCGGCCTGGCGTGAGGTGTCGGGCAAGGAGGTCCGGTTCCGCGACGTCGACCTGGCCCAGGACTACGACGGCCTGCTGACCCTGCTCGAGCTCGAGCGGCCCGACGCGGTGGTGCACTTCGCCGAGCAGCGTTCCGCCCCGTACTCCATGAAGGACTCCGGGCACAAGCGCTACACGGTCGACAACAACGTGAACGCCACCCACAACCTGCTCGCCGCGGTGGTGGAGTCCGGGCTGGACATCCACATCGTCCACCTCGGCACGATGGGTGTGTACGGCTACGGCACCGCCGGGATGGAGATCCCCGAGGGCTACCTGGACATCGAGATCCCGCGCCAGGACGGCGGCGAGCCGGTCAAGCAGCAGATCCTCTACCCGACGAATCCGGGCTCGGTCTACCACATGACCAAGACCCTCGACCAGCTGCTCTTCGCCTACTACGTGAAGAACGACCGGCTCCGGGTCACCGACCTGCACCAGGGCATCGTCTGGGGCACCAACACCCCCGAGACCAAGCGCGACGAGCGTCTGGTCAACCGCTTCGACTACGACGGTGACTACGGCACCGTGCTCAACCGCTTCCTGATGCAGGCCGCGGTCGGCTACCCGCTGACGGTGCACGGCACCGGTGGCCAGACCCGCGCGTTCATCCACATCGTCGACACCACCAAGTGCGTCGCGATGGCGCTGGACAACCCGCCGGCCCGCGGCGAGCGGGTGAAGATCCTCAACCAGCAGGCGGAGACGCTGCGGGTGCGGGACCTGGCGGCGAAGGTGGCCGCGATGACCGGCGCCGAGCTGGCACTGGTCCCGGACCCCCGCAAGGAGGACCAGGAGAACGAACTGCGTGTCGCACACGACACCTTCCTGTCGTACGGCTGGCAGCCGATCACCCTCGACGACGGGCTGATGATGGAGGTCACCGAGATCGCCCGCCGCTACGGCGACCGCTGTGACACGTCCAAGATCCCGGCCCGTTCGCTGTGGACCAAGGAGCAGCGGGCCGGCGTTCCGGAGGGCTACGAGGCGGACCTGCCGGACAGCCGGGAGGCCGGCGTCCGGGCCTGATCCAGCTGCTCCACCACTGTGCGCATCGCCATCTTCACCGAGGTCTTCCTGCCGAAGATCGACGGCGTCGTCACCCGGCTGGTCCGGACGATCGAGCAGCTGAGCGACCTCGGCCAGGAGGTCGTGATCTTCTCCCCCGGGTCGGACCTGGAGGAGTTCTGCGGCTACCCGGTGGTGCGGGTCCGGTCGGCGCAACTGCGTCCGTGGTACCCGGAGATCCATGTCGGCCTGCCGACCCCGCGGATCGCCCGGACCCTGGAGGAGTTCACCCCCGACGTCGTGCACGCCGTCAACCCGGTGGCGCTGGCGGCGTACGGGGTGCTCTCCGGCAAGCGACGCAACATCCCGCTGCTGGCGTCGTTCCACACCGACCTGCCGAAGTACACCGAGGCGATGGATCTCGGCTTCCTGCAGAACTTCGCCAAGCGCTACATCGGCGGGCTGCACAACCTGGCCGATATGAACCTGTGCACTTCCCCGCAGATGGTCGATGCGGCCCGGGCGATCGGGATCCGGCGGGTCAAGCTGTGGCCGAAGGCCGTCGACACGGTGATGTACCACCCGGACAAGCGCAGCGCCGCGATGCGGGCCCGGCTGACCGACGGCCATCCGGAGCAGCCGCTGGTGGTGTACGTGGGGCGGATCGCCCCGGAGAAGAAGCTCGAGGTGCTGCGCCGGGCCCTCGACCGGATGCCCGGGGTGCGCCTGGCGATTGTCGGGTCGGGCCCGGCGCGTGCCCAGCTGGAGCAGGACTTCGCCGGCACCCCCACCGTCTTCACCGGCTACATGAGCGGGGAGGACCTGGCGGCGGCGTACGCCTCGGCCGACGTGTTCGCTTTCCCGTCCACCACCGAGACGCTCGGGCTGGTGGCGCTGGAGTCGATGGCCAGCGGGGTCCCGGTGGTCGGGGCCCGGGCCGGCGGCATCCCCGACGTCATCGCCGACGGGGAGAACGGCTTCCTGTTCAGTCCCGGCGACGCCCAGGAGCTCGCCGACCAGGTGATGCTGCTGGTGAACGACCCCGAGCTGCGGCACCGGTTCGCCGCAGCGGGACGCGCCGAGACCGAGAAGTGGGGCTGGCGGGCCGCCACCGAGCGACTGCTGGACTACTACCAGCACGCCCAGGAGATCCACTGGCGGGCCTGGCGCAACCGGCAGTACAGCGACTGACGCCGCCGGCCGAGGTCCGGGCTCGCCGGCGGTATCAGCCGAGGTCCGGGCTCGCCGGCAGTGTCAGCCGAAGGTCCAGGATCTTTTCGACAGGCCGAGCCAGGTGCCCTCGATCTCGGTGGCGCCCTGCTCGTCGCCGGTGTCGCTCACCGCGCCGAGGATGGCGTGGATCGGGGCCCAGTGCTCGGTGCGGGGGTGGGCGATCCGGGCCTCGGGGGCCTGCGTCGCGAAGTCGAGGACCGCGTCCACGTCGCCGTGGGTCACCGCGTCGGCGGCCCAGGCGTCGAACTCGGCCAGTTGCGGCAGCGGCGGGGCGTCGACGTACGGCGTCAGCGCCCGCAGGTTGTGCGTGGTGAAGCCGGAGCCGACGATGAGCACGCCCTGGTCGCGCAGCGGCGCCAGCTGTCTGCCGAGGGCGAAGAGCCGGCGCGGGTCGAGGGTGGGCAGCGAGAGCTGCAGCACCGGGACGTCGGCCTGCGGGTACATCTCCACCAGCGGGACGTACGCCCCGTGGTCGAGGCCGCGGGTCTGGTCCGCCTGCACCTCGGTGGTGGCGTCGAGCAGGCCGCTGACGGTCCGCGCCAGGTCCGGGGCGGTGGGCGCGTCGTACGTCACCGTGGAGTACTTCTCCGGAAAGCCCCAGAAGTCGTGCACCAGGGGCGCGCCGACCGTCGAGGACACCGTGACCGGTGCCTGCTCCCAGTGGGCGGAGATCATCAGGATCGCCTCGGGGTGGGGCAGCTTGCGCGCCCAGGCGTTCAGCTGGTGCGGCCAGACGGGGTCATCGGCGAGCGGCGGGGCGCCGTGGCTGAGGAAGATGGCGGGCATGCGAGCGGGCATGTCCCCAGCCTAGCTTTTAGTTCAACATTCAATAAGAGTGGAGGTGCAGGACGGCACGCCGCTGTGCCGGGATGAGGCGCCGGGGCGGGGAGGGCCTGAGCTGGGAGGACGCCCCGGCGCGGGAGAGGGTGTCGGCCCCGGGGGGTCAGTCCACCCGGGCGTGGGTCAGCCGGGCCCGGTCCAGATCGTGCCAGGTGCCGTCGAACTCCAGTCGGACGATCGTGGCGGGCGGGAACCGCTCGGCGATGGTGCCCTTCGCCGCATGGTCGGACTCCGCGGGCTCGATCAGGTCCCCGGCGAGGGCCGGGATGCCCGGGGCATGGCCGACCACGAGGAGCGTACGGACGCCCTCGTCGACCGTACGCAGCTCGGAGAGGATGTGGTCGGCGCCGGAGTTGTAGAGCTCCCACAGGTGGCTGGTCGGTGCGTCCAGCCCGAGATCCTCCAGGGTCTGCCGGGTGCGGACCGCCTCGGAGCACAGTGCCAGGTCGATCGGATCGCCGCGCCGGGCCAGCCAGCGGCCGACCGCGTGCGCCTGCCGATGGCCGCGGGCGGTCAGCTCGCGCCGGTCGTCGGTCTCGCCGGCCCGGAGCACCTCGGCCTTCGCGTGTCGCAGGAGGTAGAGGACGTGTGCGGCGGGGGCCGCGGCGGAGCGCTTCTCCATGCGGGCCAGCCTACTGGGCGGGCATCGCCACGGCGCCCGGCTCACCCGACGGGGCGTCTCCGGGGTGCCCGGCTCACCCGACCGGGCGTCTCCGGGGTGCCCGGCTCACCCGAGCGGGTCGGTGAGGGGCTTCACCGCGACCAGCACGTCGCGCTGGATGGAGGCGTCCACCCGGTGCTCGAAGTCGCGCCAGGGCCCCTCGTCCAGCACCACCAGGCCGGCGTCCCCGACCATGGCGACCAGGTCGGCGCGGTCCAGTCCATGGGTGTTCCAGGCCAGGCCCAGGGCGCCGCCGTCCTTGAGCTGGTGGGCCCAGACCCCGATCGAGCCCTTCAGCAGGCCCGCGGGGGACCGGTCGCGCTTCCCGGTGGTCCCGACCACATCGGAGCGGGAGCCGTGGACGACACCGTACGGGGCGTCGGTGACCACCGCGTCGAAGCGGCGCTTGCCCCACAGCTTCGCCGACGCCCGGGTGTCGCCGGTGAACACCCCCATCGTCAGGTCCCGGTCGGCGAGGTGGACGGTCGCCTCGAACTTGCGGCCCAGGCTCTTGCCCTCGCGCCGGACCGGGACCAGGTCGGCCTTGTGCTTGAGCCGCTTGCGGCGCAGGTAGGTCTTGAGGAAGGCCGAGAGCTGCTCGACGGCCTTCTCCTCGACCTCCACCCCGGCGGCATTGAGCCCGGCCGTCCACGCGGTGGTGAGGGTCGTGCCGCGTCCGCAGAGCGGGTCCAGCACCGTCGAGTGCTCGTCCAGCGGGCGTCGGACGGCGGCCAGGGTGATGTTCAGCAGCAACCGGGTGAACTGTTCGTTCGTCTTGCCCTGGTACTTCGGGATGGTCAGCAGGTCGTCCTCGAACAGATCCGGGTCGGCGACCTCGATCGGCCGCAGCAGGCCGTCCGGCAACTCCTCGAACAGTGCCAGGAACGTCGACTGGCGCCCGATCAGCCGTAGCGCCTCCGTACGTTCCGGCGCCGGGCCCTCCAGCGCGTCGGTCTCGAACCCCAGGTAGGTGACCCCGGCCAGGGACCGCGGGGCCACCTCCCGGGCGCCGGGGGCGCAGACCGCCAGTTCGGCGGCGGCCAGGGTCATGGCGTGGGCGGCGTACACCCGGTTGGCACCCGGATTGGCGAGCATGAGCAGACGCATGGGATGCATGATCCCACGGCCGTGCCGGGCACCGGCGCGCCGCTCGCACCGGGCACGTGCGGAGTAGGGTGACGTCGGCTGATGGTTCCTGCCCGGTCACGTGGGTGCGGGCAGGCGTGGGTGCGGGCAGCGTGTGCCGCCCGCGGGAAGGGGATCCGATGTCACCCGTCGTGCCGCAGCCCGAGCCGTCCCGGCTCACCCCGTTCGGCGGCCACCCGATCGTCGTCGGTGTGGTGCCCGCGCTGCCGGAGCTGGTGGTGCTGACGGCCGTCTCGCTGGCCCGGGCCACCGGGGCGGTGCTCTGGTTCGCGTACGCCGATCCGGAGCGGGTCACGGTCGAGGAGCACCCCGACGGCACCGTCACCCACACCCCGGTCGATCCCGACGGGGTGGCCGCGGACTGGCGTCGCACCGACGAGGAACTGCGGGCCCGGCTGGCCGAGCAGCTGGCCGAGGTGCCCGACGTCGCCTGGCAGTTCCGCTACCTCGCCGGCCGGCCGGACCGAGCACTCACCCACCTGGCCCGTGCCGTCGACGCCGCGGCCTTCGTCATCGGCGCCCGCACCCCGGGGGTGCGCGGCCGGGTGCGGGAGCTGCTCGACGGCTCGGTCGCCGTGCAGCTCACCCACCACCAGCACCGGCCGGTGCTCGTCGTCCCGCTGCGGGTCGTCGACTGGGCCGAGCCGGTGGGGCCGGCATGACCGCGGCGGGCCGCGTGGTCCGGCCGCGGCCGGCGCACCTGCAGGGGCGCTTCCTCGGCCCGGTCGCGGCCGGTGGTGCCGTCGGCACCGGCGTACGCCAGGGGCTGGGGTTGCTCATCCCTGCGGCGGGCGCCTTCCCGCTGGCGATCTTCCTGATCAACCTCACCGGGGCCTTCGTGCTCGGCGCGCTGCTCGAGGGGCTGCTGCGGGCGGGCCCCGACGAGGGGCGTCGCCGGGACGTACGACTCACCGTCGGCACCGGGTTCCTCGGCGGCTACACCACCTACAGCAGCCTGGCGGTCGCGACCGGCCAGCTGTTCCTGCACGGGCGGCCGGTGCTGGCAGTGGCGTACGGGCTGGGCAGCGTGGTGCTCGGGGTGGCGGCCGCCGCGCTGGGGATCGGCATCGTCCGCCGGCTGCCGGGGCGGGCCGGGCGGACCGAGCTGCCGGGGTCGTCCGGGCGGGCCGGCCGGCGGACGGGACGCGGGGGTGCCCGATGAGTGTGGCGGTGTTCCTGGGCGTGTGTCTGGCCGGGGGAGCGGGGGCGGCGCTGCGGTTCGTCGTCGACGGCTGGGTGCGCTCGGCGCTGCCGATGCGGTTCCCGCTGGGGACGACGGTGATCAACGTGACCGGGTCGTTCGTCCTCGGTGTCGTCACCGCCCTGACGGCCGGCCACGTGCTGCCGACGACGTGGAGCACAGTGCTCGGCACCGGCCTGATGGGCGGCTACACCACCTTCAGCACCGCGAGCGTGGAGACCGTACGCCTGCTGGCGTCCGGTGACGTACGACTGGGCCTGCGGGCCGGGCTGGGGACGCTGGTCATCGGCGTGCTGGCCGCGCTGGCCGGGCTCTGGGCCGGGTCACTGGTCTGAGCGCCGGGCCGCTCGGGCCGGGCCGAGGCCGGTCCGGCCCGATCGGCCCGAGCCGGACCCGAGGACGCCGATGGCCCCGCCGTCCGGGGGACGGCGGGGCCATCGGGAGCCGATGCGTGTCGCGGAGAGACCGGACCCGTGTCGGGGAGCTCAGTAGTGGTTGACCTGCAGCTGCTCGTAGTCGGTGCCCTTGGCGCGGTCCATCGAGGCGCGGATCTCGGCCTCGGCGTCGTCGCGGGACGCCCAGGT
This sequence comes from Raineyella sp., assembly GCF_034933565.1. NCBI lineage: Bacteria > Bacillati > Actinomycetota > Actinomycetes > Propionibacteriales > Propionibacteriaceae > Raineyella > Raineyella sp. The sequence continues at coordinate 11,130 of NZ_JAYFNG010000011.1, read as the reverse complement.
GGCGCCCTCGACCGACTTGCCGGGCTCGAGGTCCTTGTAGACGGTGAAGAAGTGCTCGATCTCCAGCAGCTGGAACTCGGGGATGTCCTCGAGGTCCTGCAGGTGGTCGCGGCGGTGGTCGGCGACCGGCACGCACAGCACCTTGTCGTCGCCGCCGGCCTCGTCACGCATCCGGAACATGCCGATCGCGCGGCACTTGATCAGGCAGCCCGGGAAGGTCGGCTCCGGCACCAGCACCATGGCGTCCAGCGGATCGCCGTCCTGGCCCAGGGTGGTCTCGATGAAGCCATAGTCGGAGGGGTACTGCGTCGCGGTGAAGAGCGTCCGGTCGAGGACGATGCGGCCCGTGTGGTGGTCCATCTCGTACTTGTTCTTGGTGCCCTTGGGGATCTCGATGGTCACGTAGAACTCCAGCCCACTGGGCTGCGTCGCCGAACCACCAGACACGCGGTAATCGTCAGTCACCTTTGGCTCTCTCTATGATTTGTGCGGACCGGTCACGGGCGAGACTACCGAACCGGGTGCCGGGGTGTGAGGAGTGTGCTGCTATGCGTCGACCGGGTGGCCGTCGACCCCTGATCGTCGCGGGCGCCGTGGTCTGCGCGGTGGCGCTGGCCGCGGTGGCGACCGACGCCGGTGCCGGCGCCTGGATCGAGGCCCGTACGGGCACCGCCCCCGCCCTGACGGCGACCACCGACGCCGACGCCCGGGCCCTGATCACCGCCCCGCTCCCGGCCGGCCACATCATGGCCCTGCCCACGGTGTCGGGCGGCACCGTCCCGGACGCCGCCACACTCGCGGCCGCCATCGCCGCGGCACCGACCGACGGGCTGAAAGGGGGCCGCTACGGCATCGTGACGGACCCGGCCGGCGGCACGGTCCTCTATGACCAGGGCGCCACCCAGGCGGTGATGCCGGCCTCGACGATGAAACTGCTCACCGTCACCGCCGCCCTCGACCTGCTCGGTCCCGACCACCGGTTCACCACCCGGGCGGTGCGGACCGCGCCCGGCACCGTCGTGCTCGTCGGTGGCGGGGACCCCTATCTGTCCTCCGGGTCGGTCGCCGCGGCCCACCCGGAACGGGCCGGTCTGGACGACCTCGCCGCGCAGACCGCCGCCGCCCTGACGGCGGCCGGTAGCACCAGCGTGGCGCTGCGCTGGGACGCCTCACTGTTCAGCGGCCCGAGCCTGCACCCCGACTGGCCGGCCGCCTACGCCGACCAGGTCACCCCGGTGACGGCCCTGATGACCAACGAGGGCCGGCTGTCCGGGGTGAGCCCTGGGCCGCGGACCAGGACCCCGTCGGCCGACGCGGCCCAGGCGTTCGCCGGCGCCCTGTCGGCCAGGGGCATCACCGTCACCGGCACCACCGCCCTCGACGGGGCCCTCCCGGCGGGGGCCGAGGAGTTGGGCCGGGTCGAGTCGATGCCGCTGTCCACCATCGTCGAGACCCTGCTCACCAGCTCCGACAACGACGCCGCCGAGGCGATCGGGCACCAGGTCGGGATCGCCGCGGGGGCCGGCGGCTCGTTCGCCGGTGGGGCGAGCGCCGTCGAGCAGGTGCTGCGCCGCCGCGGTCTGTGGGACGAGGGGGCGGTGCTCCGCGACGGGTCCGGCCTGTCCCGCGACAACCGGGTCACCCCGCAGATGCTCGCCCGGGCCGTCTCCCTGGCCACCACTGACGCCGCCTTCCGGCCGCTGCTGACCGGGCTCCCGGTGGCCGGCGCGACCGGGACGCTCACCTCCCGCTTCGCCCGCCCCGGCGCCGAGGCGGGCCGCGGCGAGGTCCGGGCCAAGACCGGCACGCTGAGCGGTACCAGCGCGCTGGCCGGCTATGCCGTCACCGTCTCCGGGGGTGTGGTGACGTACGCCTTCGTCGTCAACGACGCCAACAACGACGACACCGCCCGGGCCTGGCTGGACCGGGCATCCTCCGCCGTGGCGGCCGGCTGACGTCGGGCACGGGCTAGCCTCGCAGCATGAGTTCTCTGCCGCGGGTCGACTGGGCCACCGCCGCCGCGACCGCCGCCCGGCTCACCCCCGCCGGTCCCGTCCCGGGTCCCGCGGAGGCGGCCGCGGTGGTCGCGGACCTGCGCGACGCCTCGGTCCGGGCCCAGGCGTACGTCCGGGAGATCACCCGGATGGACCCACCCGGGTCGCGCCGGACGTACGTCATCGACCGCGGCTCGTGGATCCGGGCCAACCTGGCCGGCTTCGCCGAGGTCTTCGACGGCCCGGACCAGGCCGGGTCGGCCCGGATCCGGGAGGCATCGGCCGGGGTGATGGCGGGTGCCGTCCTGTCCGTGCTGTCGCCGCGGGTGCTGGGCCAGTTCGACGTGTTCCACGGCCTTGCGGATCCGGCCGTGGACCGGGGCCGGCTGCTGCTCGTCGCCCCGAACATCCACGCCATCACGGGCAAGCTCGGACTGGACGGCGCCGACTTCCGGCTGTGGGTCTGCCTGCACGAGGAGACCCACCGGGTGCAGTACGGCCGTGCCCCGTGGCTGGCGGACCGGCTGGCCGAGCTGGTCCGGGTCGCGGTGAGCGCCGGGCCGGCCGCGTCGGATCACGCCACCGACGCCATCACCGCGCTGATGAGCGTGGTCGAGGGCCACGCCGACGTGGTGATGGACCAGGTCGGCCCGCAGGTGATCGGGACCCTGCCGACCATCCGGGCCCGCTTCGACAAGCGCCGTGAGGGCCGCCCCGGCCTGGCCCGGATCCTCGGGCGACTGCTCGGGATGGAGAAGAAGCTCGCCCAGTACCGCGAAGGGGCGGTGTTCTGCCGCTCGGTGCAGCGGCTGGCCGGAGTCGAGGCGTTCAACCGGGTGTTCGACTCCCCGGACCTGCTGCCGAGCCTGGCCGAGGTCCGCGACCCGGACAGCTGGATCAGGCGGGTGCGGCCCTGATGGCCCGGCGCGCCCTCGGGCCCGCGACCCTCGCTGTGGTCCGGGCCGTGGCCGACGCCTGGCGGGACCCGGCCCGCGACCCGGCCGGCAGCTGGCTGGTCGGCTGCTCGGGCGGCTCGGACTCGCTCGCCCTGGCCGTCGGCGCCCGCCTGGCCTGCGACCGGGCCGGCGCTGCCGATCGGCTCGGTGCCGTGGTTGTCGACCACGGCCTGCAGCATGGGTCGGCGGAGGTGGCCGCGACGGTGCGCGACCGGCTGATCGGGATCGGCTACCGGCCGCAGGCGGTCCAGGTCCGGCGGGTCGTCGTCGAGCCGGCGGCGATCGCCACCCGCGGGCTGGAGGGCGCCGCCCGCTCCGCGCGGTACACGGCGTACGAGCAGGCCCTCGGTGCGATCGGCGGGCCGGCGGCCGGGTCCGAGGTGCTGCTCGGGCATACCCGTGACGACCAGGCGGAGACCGTGCTGCTCGGCCTGGTCCGCGGGTCCGGGGTGCGGTCGCTGGCCGGCATCGCGCCCCGCCGGGGGCCGTACGTACGCCCCCTGCTGGAGCTGACCCGGTCGACACTGCGGGAGTGCTGCCGGGAGAACGACCTGACCTGGTGGGAGGACCCGTTCAACGCCGACGACCGGTACGCCCGGGTGCGGGTGCGGCACCGGGTGTTGCCGGCGCTGGAGGACGCGTTCGGCGGCACCGGCAGCGTGACCGCGGCGCTGGCCCGCACCGCGGCGCTGGCCCGCACCGATGCCGACTTCCTCGACGCGCTCGCCGAGGCGGCCGAGGAGGACGCCGTCCGCCCGCCCGACGACCTCGACTGCGCCGAGCTCGCCTTCCTGCCCGAGGCGCTGCGCACCCGGGTGGTCCGCCGCTGGCTGGTCCGGGCCGGGGCCCGCGAACCGGGGGCGGTGCACGTCGAGGCGGTCTGCCGGCTCGTCACCCATTGGAACGGGCAGAAGGGCATCGACGTGCCGGGCCTGCGGGTCGTCCGCCGGGACGGCCGCGTCGTCGTCGCCGGGGCCGAGGCGGCGACCGGGGAGGCCGTCCGGGACCTGCCCGGGGACGCGACCGGATGCGACCGGCGGGCGGGCCGTCAGGTGCCCCCGGGTGACGGCGCGGCGTCAGGTGTGTGAAGCTGTGACACGTGGATGCTGACGCGATCGCAGGTGACCTGACCACCGTTCTCTACACCCCCGAGCAGATCCGGTCCCGGGTGGCGGAGCTGGCCGCGGAGATCGACCGCGACTACGGCGGCCGGGACGTCCTGCTGGTCGGCGTGCTCAACGGCGCCGTGATGGTGATGGCCGACCTGTGCCGGGCCATGCAGAGCCACTGCGAGATGGACTGGATGGCCGTCTCCTCGTACGGGTCGGGGACGAAGTCCTCCGGCGTCGTCCGGTTCCTCAAGGACCTCTCCGTCGACATCCACGACCGGCACGTCCTGGTCGTCGAGGACATCATCGACACCGGCCTGACGCTGAGCTGGCTGCTGTCCAACCTCGCCTCCCGCAAGCCGGCCAGCCTCGAGGTGGCGGCGATGTTCCGCAAGCCGGACGCGATGCAGGCCGACATCGACTGCAAGTACGTCGGGTACGACATCCCCGCGGAGTTCGTCGTCGGCTACGGCCTCGACTTCGACGGCAAGTACCGCAACTACGACGGTCTGGCGATCCTCGACCCGCGCGTCTACAGCTGACCCGGCCGGGCCCGTCGGCCGGCCCCCGTCGGCCCGGACCGGTCGGTGGGCTCCTACCGGAGGGCCCCTGTGGGTGGGCGTCCGCCGGGGCGGCGGCGGTGCCGGTGGTCCGGAACCTGTGGGATGTTGGGCGTGCAAGGTAGAGTCAACATGCTCGTCCAAGCCTGAGTCAGGAAACAACTGTGCAGCGAATCTTCCGCGGTCCTCTGATCTGGGTCGTCATCGTGCTCGTCGCGCTGGTGGCGATGAGCCAGTTCGCCGGGAACTCGTCCGGTTACCAGCCGAAGGACACCTCCCAGGTCGTCCAGATCCTCGACGGGAACGACAAGATCGACAACGTCGTCCTGCAGACCGGTGAACAACGGGTGCTCGTCACGATGGCCGACGCACAGAAGACCAAGTACAGCACCTACTGGGCCGGCAACCAGGACGACCTGATCATCGCCCGGCTCAATGAACGGGTCAGCCAGGGCACGCTGCGGACGTGGAACGCCACCAGCGCCAAGCCCAGCTTCTGGGCCGGGCTGCTGACGACCCTCGTGCCGTTCCTGCTGCTCGGCGCCCTGTTCTTCTTCATGCTGAACGCCATGCAGGGCGGCGGCTCGCAGGTGATGAAATTCGGCAAGTCCCGGGCCAAGGTGGCCAACAAGGACACCCCGAAGACGACCTTCGCCGACGTCGCCGGCTGCGAGGAGGCGATCGAGGAGCTGCAGGAGATCAAGGAGTTCCTCGCCGAGCCGGCCAAGTTCCAGCGGGTCGGCGCCAAGATCCCCAAGGGTGTGCTGCTCTACGGCCCGCCCGGCACCGGCAAGACGCTGCTGGCCCGCGCGGTCGCCGGCGAGGCCGGCGTGCCGTTCTTCTCGATCTCCGGCTCCGACTTCGTCGAGATGTTCGTCGGCGTCGGTGCCTCCCGGGTCCGCGACCTGTTCGAGCAGGCCAAGGAGAACCGCCCGGCCATCATCTTCATCGACGAGATCGACGCTGTCGGCCGGCACCGCGGTGCCGGCATGGGCGGCGGTCACGACGAGCGCGAGCAGACCCTCAACCAGCTGTTGGTCGAGATGGACGGCTTCGACGTGCACGGCGAGGTCATCCTGATCGCCGCCACCAACCGCCCCGACGTGCTCGACCCCGCGCTGCTGCGCCCGGGTCGGTTCGACCGGCAGATCCCGGTCGAGGCGCCGGATATGAAGGGCCGGGAGAAGATCCTCCAGGTGCACGCGGCCGGCAAGCCGATGGCCCCGGACGTCAATCTGTCCACCGTCGCGAAGCGTACGCCCGGCTTCACCGGCGCGGACCTGGCCAACGTGCTGAACGAGGCGGCCCTGCTGACCGCCCGTAACAACGCCCCGGTGATCACCAACGCGGCGCTGGACGAGGCGATCGACCGGGTCATCGCCGGCCCGCAGAAGCGCACCCGGCTGATGAACGAGCACGAGCGGCTCGTCACCGCCTACCACGAGGGCGGCCACGCCCTGGTCGCCGCGGCGATGCCCGGCACCGACCCGGTGCAGAAGGTGACCATCCTGCCGCGTGGCCGCGCCCTCGGCTACACGATGGTGATGCCCGACGCGGACAAGTACTCCCAGACCCGCGGCCAGCTGCTCGACCAGCTCGCGTACATGCTCGGTGGCCGGGCGGCCGAGGAACTGGTCTTCCACGACCCGTCGACCGGCGCCTCGAACGACATCGACAAGGCCACCAAGACGGCCCGGGCGATGGTCACCGAGTACGGCATGTCCGAGCGGATCGGCGCCGTGAAGCTCGGCAACGGTGACGCCGAGCCGTTCCTCGGCCGTGACTTCGGCTCCCAGCGCGACTACTCCGAGTCCGTGGCCGGCGTCGTCGACGAGGAGGTGGCCAGGCTGGTCGGCAGTGCCCATCAGGAGGCGTTCGACTGCCTGGAGGAGAACCGGGCGGTGCTCGACGAGCTGGTGCGCCAGCTGTTCGAGAAGGAGACCCTGGGCCGCGACGAGGTGGAGAAGATCTTCGAGCCGCTGAAGCGCCACCCCGAGCGCGGCGCCTGGACCGGCTCCGCCGACCGTCGCCCGTCGATGATCCCGCCGATCACCCCGCCGCAGAAGCCGCTGACACCGGCCCCCGCCCCGGTGCCGCTGCCGGTCGGCAGCCCCGGGCAGACCCCGGTCACCTCGGCCCCGGTGGACCCGAACTGGCCCGCGCCGATGCCGCCGATGGCACCGCCGCCGGCCCCCGGCGCACCGGCCCAGCAGGGCCCGTCCACCGGTCCCTGGCAGCCGCCGGCGCCCGGCGCCCGGCCCGGCCCCTGGGACGGCCGGGAGCACACCGCCGACGGCACCTCGCCGAACGGATCCCAGAGCGGCCCGCAGAACGGCCCGCAGGACTCCGATGACCGGTGGGGTGGCTCGCGTGGCTGACCGTGACACCACCGCGAACCCGGAGACCTGGGGCAGCGCGCAGCGCGACTTCGACCACGAGCGGATCGCCGCTGCCGTCCGCGAGATCCTGATCGGTATCGGTGAGGACCCTGATCGCGAGGGTCTGCTCGAGACCCCTGAACGGGTCGCCCGGATGTACGGCGAAGTGTTCGCGGGCATGCGCCGGTCCGGCGGCGAGGTGCTGTCGACGACCTTCGACATCAACCACGGCGAACTGGTCCTGGTCAAGGACATCGAGGTCTGGTCGATGTGCGAGCACCACCTCGTGCCGTTCACCGGGGTCGCCCACGTCGGCTACATCCCCGGCTCCGACGGCCAGGTGACCGGTCTGTCCAAGCTGGCCCGGCTGGTCGACGTCTACGCCCGCCGTCCCCAGGTCCAGGAACGACTGACCACCCAGGTCGCCGAGGCCCTGGTGACGCACCTGCACCCTCGCGGCGTCATCGTGGTGATCGACTGCGAGCACCTCTGCATGACGATGCGCGGGGTGCACAAGCCGGGGGCCCGGACGGTCACCTCCGCGGTCCGCGGCATCCTCCGCAACCCGGCGACCCGGGCCGAGGCCATGGGCCTCATCATGGGGCGGTGAGCCCGGCCGCCGTGACCAGTATCCCGCTCGCCCCCCGCACCCAGGTGATGGGCATCGTCAACGTCACCCCTGACTCGTTCTCCGACGGCGGGGAGCACTTCGGCACCGACAGCGCGGTGCGGCACGGGCTGCGCCTGCTCGACGAGGGGGCCGACATGCTCGACGTCGGCGGGGAGTCGACCCGGCCCGGCATCGCCCGGACCCCGCAGGCCGAGGAACTGCGCCGCGTCGTCCCGGTGGTCGAGCAGCTCGCCGCGCGTGGCGCGATCGTCTCGGTCGACACCATGCGCGCCTCGGTGGCCCGGGCGACCGCCGCCGTCGGCGCCCGGATCATCAACGACGTCTCCGGCGGCCTGGCCGACCCGGAGATGTACGCCGCGGTCGCCGACGCCGGCTGTGCGTACGTGGTGATGCACTGGCGGGGCCACTCCACCGAGATGGACCGCCGCACGACGTACGACGACGTGGTCGGCCAGGTCCGCGACGAGATCGCCGAACGGGTGGAGCTCGCCGTGGCCGCCGGGATCGCCCGCGACGACATCATCGTCGACCCGGGCATCGGCTTCGCCAAGACCCGGGAACAGGACTGGGAGCTGCTGCGCCACGTCGATGTGTTCGGCGCCCTCGGTCACCCGGTGCTGATCGGGGTGTCCCGCAAGCGGCTCCTCGGGGAGGTGGTGGCCGGCACCCGGCCCGAGCACTCGCCCAAGGACCGCGACTTCGCCACCGCGGCTGTCACCGGCTGGATGGCCGAACGGGGCATCTGGGCCGTCCGGACCCACGAGGTCCGGGCCCAGCGCGACGCGATCGCGGTGGTCCGCGCACTGCGCGGGGACGGTCCTCGCGACGCCGCGACCGACCGGGTCGTGGACACCTTCCTCGCCGGCGCCGACGAACCCTGAGGAGACTCCTGTGGCACTTTTCCCGCCTGACCTGGACCGGATCACCGTCACCGGGATCCGGGCCACCGGCCACCACGGGGTGCTCCCCGAGGAGCGGCGCACGGGGCAGCCCTTCGTGGTCGATGTAACGTTGGGGCTGGATCTGTCGACGGCGGGAGCCACCGACGATCTGACCACCACCGTGGACTACGGTGTGGTGGCCCGGCAGGTCCACGACGACATCGCCGGCGAGCCGCTCGACCTGATCGAGGCACTCGCCGATCGGATCGCCCGTACGTGCCTGGGGCACCCACGCGTCCATGCGGTGGAGGTGACCGTCCACAAGCCGGAGGCGCCGATCACGGTGCCCTTCGGGGACACCAGCGTGACGATCACCCGCACCCGCTGACCCGCGGCGGTGCGACCCGCCGTCCACCCGGACGGCAGTTCACTGCAGGTTCGCACCCCGAGCCTTCCGGCACGATGACGTGCCGGCCCCACGGAGCCCCCTCCGACGTCGACCGACCGGTCCGGCGTCGCGACCCTCCGCGGAGCCACCCCTACGACGAGAGGAACGGACATGTCCACCACTCCCTTCGGGATCAACGCCGACACACTGTCCCTGCGCCCGCTGCGCAAGGTCGTGTTCGCCCTCGGGTCCAACCTCGGCGACCGCCTCGACCAGCTCGACCAGGCCGTCGCCCAGCTCCGCGCCACCCCGGATCTGCGGATCGTGGCGGTCTCCCCGGTCTACGAGACCGCGGCGGTCGGCGGCCCGGCCGACAGTCCGGCGTTCCTGAACGCCGTGGTCGTCACCGAGACGACCCAGTCCGCCGAGGCGATGCTCGCCCGGATCGGTGCCATCGAGGAGGCCGCCGGACGCACCCGCGAGGTGCACTGGGGGCCGCGTACGCTCGACGTCGACATCATCGTGTACGGCGACCGGATCATCGACGAGCCCGAGCTCACCGTGCCGCACCCGCGGGCGCACCAGCGCGCGTTCGTGCTGGCGCCGTGGGCCGACGTCGAGCCCGACGCCGTCATCCCGGGGCACGGCCCGATCGCCGAGCTGCTCGCCGGGCTGGAGACCGGCGGCATCCGCCGGCTGGAGGAGTGCATCGCCGCATGAGCCGAGAGCTGCCGCCCGAGGACCTGCCGGAGGAGCCCGTCGACGAGTCGGTCGAGCCGAGCATTCTCCCCACGCCGCCGCGGATGCTGGTGGTCGCCGCGCTCCTCGGCGGCGTGGTCGGGTGGCTGCTCGGCCCGGTGGTCGAGCACACCGGGCGTACGCCCCTGTACGTGCCGTGGACCGCGCCTGCGCTGCTCGCGGTCGCCGCGGTGGGGCTGGCCGTGGTCGCCCGGCGGATGTGGCGTACGGTCCACGTCCTGCGGCACCCGGTGGCCCCCGAACGGGGGCTCCACTCCCTCGTCCTGGGCAAGTCGGCGGCGCTGCTGGGGGCCGCCCTGTTCGGCGGTTACCTGGTGTTCGGCCTGTCGTTCCTGCCCCGACTGGAGATCGCCGCCGGGCTCGGCCGGGTGGTGAACTCCGGCATTGCGGCGCTGGCCGGCGCCGGGCTGTCCGCGGCGGGGTATGCGCTGGAACTGGCCTGCCGCGTCCCGCAGGACAAGGGCCCCGGCGATCGCGGGGGTGCGACCCCGCCCGGAGGCGATGACCAGCAGGCCTGAACAGGCCTGAACAAGGTCCGAGCAGGGCCGACCGGGCCTGAACAAGGTCCGAGCAGGTCCGACCGGGCCTGAACAAGGTCCGAGCAGGTCCGGACAACAGGCCGGAGGTGGCTCGCCCGGCCCGGGCGGCGTCCCTGTAGCCCATATCTCGGTGGGATAACGCTGAGCGACACGCGTGTCAGCGGGCACAGTGCTGGCGCGGCCGACTAGTCTCGTCCTCGTGAGTAGTGCAGCTTCCGGCCATCGCGCCGTTTCTTCCCCCGCACGTAAGGTGACCGTCGGTGTGCTCGTCGCGGGCATCGTGCTCGCGGCCGCCCTGGCCATCGGTGATGTCTGGGTCGTCCGTGCCGGCGTGGCGCTGGCCATCGCCACCGCCGTCACCGGTGTCGTCCTCGCCTGGCGCGAGGCCACCATCGACCGTCGGGCCGCGGCCCGCCGCGACCTCGAGATCGCCCGCGCCCAGGGCCTCGAGCTGTCCCGCGAGCGCCGGTCCAACATCTCCGTGGTGAACTCCCTGGAGGCGCGCAACAACGCGATCGCCACCCGGGTCGACGACCTGACCACCGAGATCCGCACCCTGCGCGCGGAGATCGCCACCCTGCGCAAGGTCAAGGGCGAGCTCGTCCAGGACATCGCCGAGCGTGACGTCGATCTGATGGCCCTGCGCAACGAGCTGCTGAAGGCGCAGCAGGAGCTGCGCAAGCTCGTCGGCGACGAGGCCGAGGTCTTCGCGATGCCGCGCCGCGGCGCACTGAAGGCCCACTCCGCCGAGTCGGAGTGGGCGACCCTGCCGACCGCCGAGGAGCTGTGGTCGGACGGTGACCACCCCACCGTCGTGGACATGAAGGCGCTCGTCTACCCGACTCCCGAGCAGGAGCAGCGCCGGCACGCCTGAGCCGGCCACGAGACGCTGCACCGGAACCGCCGGAGGCCGCCCCCCCCTGTTGTGGGCGGCC